>CALBHK010000296.1 GCA_937894565.1 uncultured Chlamydiae bacterium | reverse complement strand
TTAATGAAGGGTGTTTAAATGAAAAATTGGTATGTGGTTCAAGTCTTTACTTCTCAAGAGAATAAGGTGAAAAAATCTCTGGAAGAAATGCGATCCAGGCACGGTATGGATGAAGTGATTGAAGAAGTGCTTCTTCCTACAGAAAATGTTTCTGAAGTCAAAGATGGGGAATCACGTATTGTAGAACGTAAGCTTTGGCCCGGCTATTTGCTGGTGAAAATGGATGTGACAGATGAAGCATGGCATTACATTAAAGCAACCAATGGTGTGATCGGTTTCTTAGGGGAACCACCAACATCCTTGACAGATCAAGAAGTAAAGTTTATGCTAGAAGATCTAAAAGAGAAAAAAGATACTGTCACGCATCGTCATCAATTTGAAATTGGAGACCATGTCAAAATTGTTGAAGGTGTCTTTATCAACTTTTTAGGAACTGTGTGCGAAGTCTTTCAAGAAAGAGGCCGTTTGAGTGTGAGTGTGAATATTTTTGGTCGAGAAACTCGCGTAGATGACCTTGAATTTTCACAAGTCGAAAAGGTAACAGACGAATCCTGAAAAAAGAAGATAATTTAAAGATTTTTAGTTAATTAGGTAAGGATAGGAAATAAAATGGCAAAAAAAGGTGGAAAAAGAAAAGTAACCGGTTTGGTTAAGTTGCAAATTCCTGCTGGAAAAGCCAATCCAGCACCTCCAATTGGTCCTGCATTGGGCTCGAAAGGTGTGAATATCATGGAGTTTTGCAAAGCTTTTAATGAAGCGACTCGAGGCAGAGGCGATATTATTTTGCCGGTGGTGCTGACAGTTTACGATGACCGTTCTTTTACTTTTATTTTAAAAGAGCCTCCAATGTCACAATTGATATTGAAGGAAGCAGGAATAGCAAAAGGTTCTGATGTGCCCAACATCAAGAAAGTCGGAAAATTGAACCGTGAACAAGTGGAGCGTGTTGCTAATCTAAAAAAACCAGATTTAAATACAGGTAATTTGGAAGCAGCGATGAGACTTGTTTTAGGAACAATGAGACAGATGGGTGTAGAGTACACAGCATAACCAAATTGAGAGAAAAAAACATGGGTCGAAAAACAAAACGTTTTCGGAAGATAGAAAGCACATACGACGCATCAAAAGCGTATGAGTTAGCGGAAGCTATCGCAATACTAAAGAAATGTCCACCGACAAAATTTGATCAGTCAGTGGAGCTTTCAATGGTTCTAGGTGTTGACCCTAAAAAATCAGATCAGCAAGTGCGCGGCACTGTATCACTACCGAATGGTACAGGCAAGACATTAGTTATCGTCGTACTCGCTAAAGGCGACAAGGTCAAAGAGGCTTTGGAGGCTGGAGCTGATTTTGCAGGCAGTGACGAGTTGATCGAAAAGATCAAAGGAGGGTGGACTGAATTTGACGCCCTAGTCACAACGCCAGATTTGATGCGTGAAGTCGGTAAATTAGGTAAGGTTCTTGGACCAAGAGGGCTGATGCCCACACCTAAAGCAGGTACCGTAACCACCGATGTTGTAGCAGCAGTTAAAGAGCTTTTAAGTGGTAAGATCGAATTTAAAGTCGATCGCCATGGAGCTATTAACCGTGCACTCGGTAAATTGTCCTTTGAAGTTCCGCTATTGGTAGAAAATATCATCACTTATGTGGATGCAATTGTGAAAGCCAAGCCAGCTTCAGCTAAAGGAAATTACATCAAATCGATCTCAATTTCATCCACGATGGGACCTGGAATTAAAGTCGATCAACGCTTTATTGAAGTTAGCAGCTAAGAAGGTAAAACATGAGACAGGAAAAGAAACTCCTACTTGGCGAAGTGGAAGAAGCGATTGATTCTCATGGATCTTTCGTTGTGATTCGCTACACGTCACTTAAGGCAAATAAGATTGCTTCATTTCGAAGAGAAATACACGAAAATCATAAAGGTAATGTAAAAGTTATCAAAAAACGTGTTCTTAAGAAGGTTTCCAATGAAGGCGTGAAATTCGATGGATGTAATTTCGCGGGACATATTGGTGTTGTTTTATGTGGACATGATCCTCTTGAGATGACCAAATTTGTGACTGAATTTGGAAAAATAAGCGAAAACGCGGTTGAAGTTGTCGGTGGTCGCATCGATGGACAAATGTATAATGCTAAAGAGATGGCGAAATTAGCTGCATTGCCAAGCAAAAAAGAGCTGCAATCCCAGCTGGTTGGCATTATTAATAGTTTGCTAGCAAGCGTGCCTAACACTATCAATAATCATCTTGGAAGCATTGTGTGCTGCCTACAGAATAAGCTTGAAAAAGATCAAGCCTAAAAAATAAAAAAGTTTAAGAAGTATCAAGTATAGAGAGGTTTAACAGTGAGTAACAAAATTGAAACACTTGTTGAAGAGTTAAGTAAGTTAACTGCTTTAGAATTAGCAGACCTTAAAGAAGCCCTAAAAACAACTTGGGGTGTTGAAGCAACAGCCGCTGCTGTTGCAGCAGCTCCCGCAGCAGCTGCTGAAGCAGTTGAAGAGTCTACAGAGTTTTCTGTAACTTTAAAAGAATCTCCTGCAGACAAAAAAATTGCTGTCATTAAAGTCGTTAGAGAAGTCACAGGTCTAGGTCTTAAAGAAGCTAAAGATTTAGTGGAAGGCGCTCCTAAAGTGCTTAAAGAGCCTGTAGGAAAAGACGAAGCTAACGAAATCAAGAAGAAGCTTGAAGAAGCTGGAGCTAAAGCTGAAGTTAAAGGACTATAGTTCTTCCTTCAGGGCTATGATTCCCTTCAGGATAGTTCAAGAGCTAGTAGGCAGTTTAGATGCATAATCTAACCTGCCTTCCAGCTGTCTTTTAGTGGGAAAATTTACGGTCTTCAGTTTTTGAAGATCAGGAAGATAAATTCAAAATACAGATTATGGCTGGTTTTGGATATCAACTAAATTATATTAGAGGGAGCATCAGGAATGTTAAAAAAGCCACCAAAGCGATTAAGTAGTAAAACTCAAAAAGAGATCATCGATCTTCCAAACCTCATCGAAATTCAGAGCAAATCCTATGATCAATTCCTTCAAGCCGATCGTGCGCCGCATGATAGACAAAATTTCGGCCTTCAGGAAATTTTGCAAGAAATTTTTCCTATTAAGTCTTATGATGAAAAAACAGTATTGGAATTTAACCACTATACATTAGGAGTCCCTAAGTATACTCCTGATGAGTGCATTCGCCGTGGTGTGAGCTTTAATGTGACGCTTAAAGTGACTTTTACATTAACTGATGAAACGGGAATTAAAGAAGAAGAAGTCTATATGGGCACCATTCCCTTAATGACGGATAAAGGCACTTTTATTATTAATGGAGCAGAGCGCGTAGTGGTCTCTCAGCTTCACCGCTCTCCGGGAATTTGTTACGAACAAGATAGACATCCTAGAGGCAATATCATTTATTCTTTCCGCATTATTCCTTATCGCGGAAGCTGGTTAGAAGCAGCTTTTGATTCTAATGATATGATCTATATCTATGTGGATCGTAAAAAACGCCGCCGTAAGATTTTAGCAACAAGTTTTATCCGCACCCTAGGATTTTCAACTAATTCAGAAATTATTGAAGAGTTTTTCTCTACACGTAAAGTTAAATTGAAATCGCAAAAAGAGATCGCTTCGAATGTTGGAAAAATTTTAGCTGAAGATGTAACAGATGTAGAAAGTGGTCTGTTATTTGGGAAAGCGGGAGAGAAACTCTCTACAGCGATGCTCAAGCGCATGATTGATGCCGGTTTAAACTCTATCCGTATAGCAGAAGAAGCTGATGAAAATCACCCTGTTATTAAAATGCTAGCCAAAGACCCTACCGACTCTTATGAATCTGCTCTTAAAGATTTTTATCGTAAAATCCGTCCAGGAGAGCCAGCTACTTTGGCTAATGCACGATCAGCTATCATGCGTCTGTTTTTTGATCCAAAACGTTATAATTTAGGACGAGTCGGACGTTACAAATTGAATTCAAAATTAAGTCAGCCTATTAATCATGAAGAGCTTGAGAAAGTGACTCTGACCAGAGATGATATTGTCAGGGCTGTTAAATATCTAATTCGTCTTAAAAATGGCGATCGCGATACTAATATAGATGATATCGATCACTTAGGGAATCGCCGTGTAAGATCTGTTGGAGAATTGATTCAGAACCAATGCCGTATTGGTTTTGCTCGTATGGAAAAAATTATTCGCGAGCGTATGAATTTATTCGATTTTACTTCAGACACTTTGACTCCAGGAAAAATCATTTCAGCTAAAGCACTTTCCGGAGTTCTGAAAGACTTCTTTGGACGTTCTCAGCTTTCACAGTTTATGGACCAGGCCAACCCTATTGCCGAATTAACGCACAAACGACGTCTCTCATCACTCGGACCTGGTGGTTTGAACCGAGACCGTGCCGGATTTGAGGTGCGTGACGTTCATCCTAGCCATTATGGAAGAATCTGTCCGATTGAAACACCAGAAGGACCTAATATTGGCTTGATTACTTCACTTTCTTGTTTTGCCAAAATCAATGAGTTCGGTTTTATTGAAACGCCTTATCGTGTTGTCAAAGAGAATGTAGTGACAGATGAAATTGAATATATGACTGCTGATCAAGAAGAAAATTGCATTATCGCTCAGGCTTCTGCCGGTTTGGATGAACATAATATGTTTATTAAAGATGCAGTATGGGCTAGATACCGCGATGAACAGTATGAAGCGGATATCAAGACGATCACTCATATGGACGTTTCACCTAAACAGTTGGTCTCCTTGGTGACGGGATTGATTCCTTTCCTTGAACATGACGATGCTAACCGAGCTTTGATGGGATCTAACATGCAACGTCAAGCTGTTCCTCTGCTGCGTTCTGAAGCTCCTATTGTTGGAACAGGTTTAGAAGGAAGAGCTGCCAGAGACTCTGGTTCTGTGATTATTGCCCAAGAAGCAGGAATCATTGATTTTGTAGATGGCAATCGTATTGTATTGGCACCTAAGCGCAACCCAAAAGATAAAATTGAGTATACTTTAAAGAAATTTCTTAGATCTAATTCCGGAACCTGTATTAATCAGACTCCTTTATGTAATGTAGGAGATAAGGTACAAGCCGGTGATGTTATCGCTGATGGTCCTGCGACAGATAAAGGAGAAATAGCTTTAGGTAAAAACGTGTTAGTTGCCTTTATGCCTTGGCATGGTTATAATTTTGAAGATGCGATTATCGTTTCAGAAAAATTAATTCGTGAAGATGTTTTCACCTCTATCCATATCACTGAATTTGAAATTACCGCACGAGATACTAAGCTTGGAAAAGAAGAGATCACTTGCGATATTCCTAATGTATCTGAAGAAGCTCTAGTGAACTTGGGCACAGATGGAATTATCCGCATTGGGGCTGAAGTAAAAGCTGGTGATATCTTAGTGGGAAAAATCACTCCGAAAGCAGAAACAGAGCTAGCTCCGGAAGAGCGTTTGCTGCGCGCCATTTTTGGTGAGAAAGCAGCAGAGGTTAAAGATGCTTCTCTTACAGTTCCTCCTGGAACGGAAGGCGTTGTGATTGATACAAAGGTATTTGGTAAAAAGGAAGTTCTTGCTGCTCGTACACAGGACGAACTGATTGAAAATGCTGCTTTACTTAAAGAACTGCAAGATAAATACAAAGATCAAAAAATGGAGCTGCGTGCCGAGCGTCACGAAAAATTAGGAGCGTTGCTTCTCAATGAAAGCGCACCTGGAGACATTATTCATCGTAAGACAGCTAATGTTTTAATTCACGCTAAAGAGATCATCACAGAAGAGATGATTGAAATGTTGGAAGATGAATCAGTAGATGATCTTATCATGGAATCTAATGATATTTATGATGTGGTTAAACGGGTCATTAATGAGTATAACTACAAACGTGAAAAATTGGATGTGGACCACAAAACTAAAATTGATCAAATTCGCAAAGGGGATACAGATGTAGGCGAAGGAGTGATCAAACAAGTTAAAGTTTACGTAGCTAATAAACGTAAATTAGAAGTAGGGGATAAAATGGCTGGACGCCATGGTAATAAGGGTGTTGTATCCAAAATTGTTCCTGAAGCTGATATGCCTTTTATGGAAGATGGACATCCACTAGAGATTATTTTAAACACGCTGGGGATTATTTCTCGTATGAACGTCGGCCAGTTGTTTGAGACTCATTTGGGTATTGCAGCTAAATTAGCAGGTGTCAATATTATGTCGCCTGTATTTGAAGGTTTTCCAGAAAAAGAAATTTGGAAAATGTTAGAAGATGCGAATCAACCTGCTAACGGTAAATTCCGCTTATTTGACGGTAAAACAGGTGAGGAATTTGATAATCCCGTTGTTGTCGGTTATATGTATATCTTAAAGCTAGGACACTTAGTAGCAGATAAGATCCATGCTAGATCAACGGGTCCTTACTCTCTTGTGACTCAACAGCCTTTAGGCGGAAAAGCACAGCACGGGGGTCAGCGTTTCGGAGAGATGGAGGTATGGGCGATGGAGGCTTATGGAGCCGCCTATTGCTTGCAAGAGCTGCTGACTGTAAAATCGGACGATGTGGCTGGTAGAACGAATATTTATGAAACGATTGTAAAAGGAGAGAACCTTTTACAGCCTGGTACGCCGGAATCCTTTAACGTTTTACTTAGTGAAATTAAGGCTCTAGGCCTCGATATTCGTCCCGGAAGGACAACGGACGCAGGTGGATCCTAATCACCTTTTTTAGTTTTCTCTTCTTTGAGATTCATGACCTGAAGATCAAGAAGAGAAGCTTACTCAAGAGGTCTATTAAAGAGCCTCCAACAGGTTAATAAAGATTTAAAAAGTTTAGGAGATGCTCATGAGACATGGAGAAGAATTGCCAAGTTCGCAATTTGATAAGCTTGGAATTAAAATCGCTACTCATAAAACAATTACTGAAGAATGGTCATATGGAGAGATCAAGAAACCCGAGACAATTAACTACCGTACCTATAAGCCAGAAAAGGGGGGGTTGTTTTGTGAAAAGATTTTTGGTCCGACTCGTGATTGGGAATGCGCCTGCGGAAAATACAAAAAAGTAAAGCATAAAGGAATTGTTTGTGATCGTTGCGGAGTAGAAGTGACGCTTTCTAAAGTACGTCGGGAGCGTATGGCCCATATCGACTTGGCTGTTCCTGTGGTGCATATTTGGTTCTTTAAAACAATGCCCTCAAGAGTGGGTAATCTTTTAGGTATGACTTCAGCTGATCTAGAGCGTGTGATCTATTACGAAGAGTATGTTGTTGTAGATCCGGGCGAAACTGAATTGCAAAAGAAAGAGTTGCTCAATGATGTGAAATATCGGGAAGCGCAAGAAAAATGGGGCAAAGATGCTTTTGTAGCTAAAATGGGAGGGGATGCGATTCGCGATCTTCTTCTTAGCGAAGATTTTCAAGCTCTATTTTTAGATTTAAGAGATAAACTGCGCCGTACAAAATCCCAACAAGCGCGTATGAAATTAGCAAAGCGTTTAAAAATTGTAGAAGGATTTGTAGGTTCGACCAATAATCCAGAGAGCATGGTTCTTTCTGCTGTTCCTGTCATTCCTCCC
>CALBHK010000295.1 GCA_937894565.1 uncultured Chlamydiae bacterium | reverse complement strand
TTGTTTTTTTGTTTTTGGATCCAGTTCATCATATTTTTTCATGCAATTTTTTAATTGCCCATCGATATCATTCGTAGTGTTTTTTAGTAAATCGATAGCTTTGATAAACTCGGATAACTCACCCAGTAATAGTTGAAAGTTTTCGGTATCGATTTCTTTTTCAATGCGTTTTCTCTTTACTTTCTTGCATCCATATATAATGGAAGCGGTCATCAAAATCAAGGAAAAACCAATGGCCACGCCTCCAAAGACCCATCTTAAAGTATGAAGAGGATTTTTATGATCGTTTTTAGTACTACTGCTACCTTCCGAAATTCCCCAAGCAATCGAGTTAACAATAAAACTAACTACAGTGCCAATTGAGCTGACTATGATAGTTTTATACCCATTTCTTGTGCCGGTTAGTCCTTTGCTGTATTTTTCTTTTAAATCACCTACCCCAGTTTCTATTTTGACTAGTTGCTCATTAATTGTGATGATTTTTTGGGGATTCTCATTAATTGTCTCTGCTTTATTGAGCTGATATAAAATGTTTTTGGCCGGTAGTTTAACCTCCGTATTAAATTGTTTTTTAAGGCTGTTAAGAGTTGAGTCCATACATTCACCTATTTGTTAATTGTTGCTCCTGATTAAAAGGCTCATAGACAGGATGCACTTCAAATCCGCTATCCCGAATAGCAAAAATTGCTTTTAAAATGGGCTCCCACGCCGCTTGCTTATCTATTCTAAGCATGACGTGAGTGAGGCTTTTATCCTCGGGAAGCTTTCCTCTGTGATGTTGAGTGCGCAGTTCTTTGGCAATGGCCTCTGCATCTTTCATAGGATGGTCGCGCGTCTGCGTCATCCATTGATAGCTCCCATCGCTTGCTATGTTGATAGTGATGAGTTTGTATTCATTTTCAGAAAGAGCTGTAGAATGATTTTCTGGTTCGATTTTAACAAGGTCGATATCCGTATTTTTGGCAACTACCCGTGAAACCGCTAAAGAGGCAAAAAACATAAGCATTAGAAAAAGAAAGTCGATCATGGGAGCCATATTCAGACTCCCTTTGCCTTTGATATGTTCGTCGTTAAGGAAGCTCATGAACGCTCCTTTTTAGAAAATTCAAGATCTAAAGGGCTTAGAAGAGAGAGAAGCTCTGTTTCAATTGTATTCATTAATCCCACAATGCGGAAACGAATTATAGAGCTTAGTGACATGGCTAAAATCGCAACAATTAGCCCGGCTACTGTTGTTCCAATTGCTATGCCTAGGCCATCAAAAATACCGGCAAGCGATTCGCTTGATTGGGAAGAGTCATAAAAAGCAAAAAATAGACCTAAAACAGTGCCAAGAAGGCCTAGCATAGGGGAAATAAAGGCGATTTCATTTAAAATAGAAACTTGCTGCCAAAGAGAGTTGCTAGAGCGGCGTCCCTGTGCTTCCATCGTTTCAATCATGGCTTGCGCTCCACCATTATGGGCGTAAACAGCGCAGCTGAGGACTTTGGAAGAAAAATGGTTGTTTTGCTGGCATAAGCTAAGGGCTGTCTCATAGCGTTTTTCAGATAGCAGGCCGCGTATTTGTTGAATAAATTCTTCCGGCATCATCTTTTTTTCTCTTAAAGTGAAGAGGCTATAAATGCCAATGGCTAAAGCGGCTGTTGAGAGAATAAACAAGATAGAATAGATCCAGGGTGCTGATTGAAAAACTTTAAGCAGATTAAGAGTTCCCGCAGCGCTGCTTTGGGAGGGGGCTACTTGCATGCCATAGGCTGCCAGATAGAGCAAATTGAACATAATTCACCATTTGGGTTGTTGTACTTTAGTTTCGGATTATATGAATTTCTTTAATTTAGGGAAGAAGAAAACAAGATAGAGGAAGAACAAAAGAATAACAGGATGGGCAGGATCGGCTGCGCCGGCAGGATAGGCAGGATAATTATACTTCATCCGACATTCCGCTCTTCTCAGGTTGAAAAAATGTAATCTTTTAATCCTCAGTGAGATAAAAAATGCTCGGAATATTTATAAATATTCCTGCGCTTTTTTATCTCACTGAGAATCAAAATATTACATTTTTCTAACCAGGGAAGAGCGGAATGTCGGCTTCATAAGGTTATCCCTCTTTTTTTTTCTAAAAAATAAAGAAGGTTAAAATTTTATACTTTATCTTATCAAGTGTAATTATCCTGCCTATCCTGTCGGCGGAGCCGATCCTGCCCATCCTGTTATTCTTCTTTTTCTTTTTTTTATCCTGTTAATCTTTTTTTATGAAGATGCGGCGGCTCATCCTGTAGCGTCCCCACTGCCAGTAAGCGAGGCAGCTTAAGGCAGCCAGGCCCCAGATTGTGAGGTTGCTGACTGTGATCCATGGGTAATTTTGATGAGTAGCAAATCCCCAACGCTCTCCAAAGGGCCAGAGAAGTAAAGTGGGCACACCCTCTAAATTTTCTTCAGGCACAAAACCAAACACGCGTCCATCTCCACTGACCGCATGATTATCTCCCAGCACGAAATAATGTTTTTCAGGAACTTTTAAACCATATGCACGGATCATTTCAATGGTCGGTTCTTTATGGTCTATAAAACCCTTGCTTCCTTTTTTACTTTCGGCCTCTAAGAAGGCTTTCATGGCGGGAGAATCTTTTGCAATGACTGCGTGCCCCATGACAAATAGGTCTCCATTTCTGAAATAAGCATAGCGAGAGGGATAATAGGCTTGAAGAGAAGCCTTAGGATTAAAATAAGTAGAAAATTCAATTCCTAAATTAAATAATCTTTTTAAGTTGGCGAGAGTGTGCTGATAGAGGGGATGTTCTTTGGGTAAGTCCATTAAAATCCCTCCCCAACTGACTTTATAACCTTTTCCATTATAAAATTCATACGTTCCATCAGGAATGTCTGGAAAAGCGGGGCTGGCTTCCGTTTTCGATAGTGAACTGCCATAGGAATAATTATGTGCTACTCCATCTTTGACAATAAAACGTGTCGTATAAAGACCTTTCCATAGATTTTCTCTCTCTTGCTCTCCAAGGGGGATGAGGCTGACCTGAGCTGTTGGAGCTAAGAAGGCTCCGTATTTAGGACCCGGAACTAATTGAGGAGCAGGATCTTTTAAGTTGGGATTGTGGCGGATTTCTAAGTAGAGGTCATGATCTTCTTTGGTGTTATAAAAACGTTTGGCCTCTTTTTGATCCAAAAGGCGCGCCATAGCATAATTGCCGATACCATAAAATTGTTCATAATAATGACCCCCGTCTCCCTCTTTCATCCAGGTCCCATTGATTTGGATTTCAGGATCAAAAAAACGGCCTGCCCCTATTTTTCCTCTGCCTAATTCATTTCCCGCTAAAGAAAAAAAGGCCCAAAAATCAAAGCTGGAGAGAGAGGCTTGTTTTCTTTTAACTTCGCCTAAGAAACTTCTGAAAGGAACGTATTCTAGATTTTGCATTTCGTGATGTGTTCTTAGTTCAGGCAAAGCTTTGCCTGTCCGATCGATGCCATAGATTTGGCCACCGTAAAAATAGAGAGTATCTCCTGGTAGGCCGATCATGCGTTTGATGAATCTCTTTTTATAAGGAAATAGCCAAAAATAATGAGAATCAGTATCTGATAAGTCAAGGCCGGAAGAAGAAAAGATGACAGCCCCTCCTCTTTGAACTAGAGTTGGATCGAAGTAAAGTGAGCCGGTGTTAAAAGGAGCGTTGATGCCAAAGGCTGTTTTAGATACAACCAGATGGTCTAACTCTCTGTAAGTCGGTCGCATGGAACCAGTTGGAATTTGGTAGAGTTCAAACCAAAGCTGTCGTATAAGGGTAGCGATAAAAAAGGCGATGCAAATGGCAATAAAAAATTCAGTAAAGTTTTTTAGGAGAGATTTTTTGCTATAAGGTTTAAAGAATGTTTCTACCTCATGGGCTAAAAGACTTGCTTCTTGACGGTCTTTCTTAAGTATGGCTTCCTGCAGAGAATTTAGAAGGGACTCTGCTTTAAGTTTTAGAGAAGAATCCAATAAAGCAGGGGAATAACAGGAAGTAGCTTGGCTTAAAATAGAAAAAGATTTCTTGAGTGTATAAGAGCGTTTAAACATATATGAATCTGACTCCGTATAATGAGTTAAGTTTTTAAATGTAGCCTAAACTTTATTGAAAGGCAATACAATTGACTGTGTGTAAAGTATACATTTTTTTATTTTGAGAAACTTGTCGAATTAATAGAAATATGTTATAAATATGCGTTATATTATTATGAGAATTTCTGATGGATCTAAACTTTGACCAGATGTCCGCTTTAAATGCTTATCCCGAGACTCCGACAGGGTTCTCTGAGGAGCAAATAAAAAAGGCTAAAGAGATCTCTCAGGATTACGATCCTTCTGTTCAAGCAGAAAGGATACGCAAGAATGAAAATTCTATTCAATTAATTGAAAACGAAAAAATTCAAAATAAAATAGTCTCTACAAAAGATGCAGTTAGATTTGTATTGAAAATTTTTAAAATGGTGGGCAAAGGAGCCAAGTTTGTTGAAACAGCTCTTAAAACAAACGATGTATGGCTAGGTTTTGCCCAAAAAGCGCTTAAACAGATTAAAGAGGTAGGCGCAATCGGAAAGTTTGTTATAGATGTCGTGTCTTTGATCAATATTCGAAAAAGAGGGCAGTTGATCCCGGAAGAAGGAATGGGAAAAGAAAGTAAGGGGTCTATTGAGAAAGAACAGAAAAAAATCACGACTACGTTAGCGGAAACAGGACTAGGGATAGGCAAATTTGTAGTTAAGGGAGCTAGGGTCTTTTTAGAAAAGGCTAACCCAATAAGAAATCACTTAAAAAGAATGGCTTCTGGATTAACAGTGATTTTAGATGTTTGGAATTTAAAGAATATGATTAGGGAAACACGCTCGCTTGCTAGGGAGTATGTAGAAATTCGTGAAGCCCAGCATCTTGTAAATGAGCAATTAAAAGAAGTGGGTAAAGGATCTGATGAAGAGCTGCGCTTTCGTATTCGTCAAGTGTTTTTGCGTTCTGTGCATATGCGTAAATGGGTTGAGAAAGCTGTAGGTAATCTATTGGAGTACGCTTCTTGTTTTACAGGTCTTGTAAGCTCGATTGGTGTTATTTTAGTTTTAAGTAGTCCTCTATTTGTCCTGGCCTCTACCGCAGCTGTTTATTTATTTATGATTTCAGTTGTTTTTTACCTTGGCGCATGGGCTCTTGATTCGGCCTATTTTGGAGTGACAGACTTAGACGCTAAAGATCCTGATGGAGAAATGAGAGCGCGTTTAGAGCGGTTGAAAGAATTAAACACGATGATTCAGAATATATATAGGATGACACTTACCCTTCCCAAAATACAAGCGGGTAAAGATGATAATGGAAGAGACATTCCCATACTTGAAAATCTATTGACTACAGGATTGTCTGATCATTTTGATATTAAGGATGTTGATGCTAACACTTATGATTTTGCTGGAAAAATAAAAGAATTAAAAATTCAAGAAGCAGGA
This sequence comes from uncultured Chlamydiae bacterium, assembly GCA_937894565.1. Lineage (GTDB taxonomy): Bacteria > Chlamydiota > Chlamydiia > Chlamydiales > CALBHK01 > CALBHK01. Next base: position 2,111 of record CALBHK010000295.1, on the reverse strand, counting down.
AACGAAGAAAATATTGAAAAATTGGAAAAGTTAGAGGGATATAATCATTCATTACAGCAATTAAATAGTCGGGTAGGACCATTAAGTAAAGAAGACGTAAAAAGATATCTGCGTTTGGATATAGATAAACTGGAAAAGGAATTAATTGCTGGGTTTAAAGCTTGTAAAGTTGTGATTCAATGCAATGAAAATAATACATTAGATGATCATGAAGGCAAGATTGATGAGTTAATAGATCGACTGGAAAAAAAAGAATCTCGATTTAGAAAAAATTTAGTTGTTAATTTTTGTCCTCAAGGACGTGCTAAAGGCTTAAAATTAGTCGAAGATATGCGGGATGATGAGATTAAAATTTTGTTGACTGTATAGGCGCTAAACCCTTTCCGCTATCTATAAGATGCATGCTGGCTCTTGTGACTTTTCCTTTAGCTTCTATCCAGTAGGGAAAATAACTGGGGCAGGGGCTATCTTTGTCTGCAATATAAATAAGCAATGTTTTTCCGGAGAGATCGCTGCCATCTTGGGGCCATTGAGTTTGCCATGAAGATAAATTTTCTCCTTCGATGATTTTACCTTCAAAAACTAATTTAGGTTGCCAATAGGGGTTGGGATTGCGTGCAGAAATCGATCCTCTTTTTTTACGTAGATGTTCTGGCTGTGGAGTAAAGGGAAGGTTGAGTAGTTGGCTAAAAAGATGATTTTCAGCCGATGTTTGTTTCCAGCCTTCATTTGTTAAAAAATAATAATGCGTGATCGTGCCAGTTTGGGGATCCAATTGGTAGCGTACGTGGCAAGTCTGTCCTATAGATCCCTCTTGTACCCATTTTTTCCACTCATGTTCTGCTTTTACGGATTTTTCTGGAATAGTGATTTCTTCAATCAATAGTTTTTGAGGAGTATTTTCTATGACATGAAGGAGCGTGAGGTTTTTTTCTTGTTTAGAGACAACGTAGTCGCCACTTTGTGCTAGTTTTAGATTGTCTTTTAGATATAATTGATTTTTGTGGGGAGGGGCGGCATCCAGAATAGAACATAACAAAATAAAACAGGGCCATAAATAGAGAATATACATCATAGAAGAAAGTATACCCTAAGAGGTTAAAAGAGGAAAGGAGGAGCCAATCATAGAGGTAATATCATCGGGGTAGGGGGCTTGAAAAAGAAGAAGGGCGCCTGTTTTGGGATGGATTAAACTAAGTTGCCAGGCATGCAAGAGTTGCCTTTTTGTCTTATAGCTTTTATTGGAAGCGCTTTGACCATAGACTGTATCGCCTAAGATAGGTGTTTTGCGCTCTTTAAGATGGACTCGTAATTGGTGTGTTCTTCCTGTGGTGGGACAAAGTTCCACATGACTGATTTTTCCATTAAATTGCAATGTCTTAAATTGCGTATGGGCGCATTTGCCATTTTCCATAATAGCCATCTCTTTTCGTTTAAAGGGGTGGCGTCCAATGGGAGCGTTTATCTCACCGTTTCCGGGATTTCCCAAACAAATCGCATGATAGATTTTTTTTACAGCGCGGCTAGAAAATGCCTCTACAAGTTTTTGATGGGTGTAGAGATTTTTTGCTGCGATCATGACGCCAGAAGTTTCTTTATCTAAGCGATGTACAATGCCTGGCCGAAACCCTTCCATGGAGAGTAAGCTTTGTCCGCAATGATATAAAAGAGCGTTGACGAAAGTGCCTGACCAGTTGCCAGGAGCCGGATGGACTACCATTCCTGCCGCTTTATTGATTACAATAAGATCGTCATCTTCATAAAGAATATCCAGGGGAATATTTTGAGGGGTGAGATCGATGGGTGAGGAGGGAATGAATGTAATGTGAATTTTTTCTCCCGCAAGGGGCCTGTATTGCTTTTTAACGCTATTTCCGTTGAGTGTGACATGCCCATTATCTATAAGGTGTTGAAAATAAGAGCGGGAATATTCATCGCTGTAGCGTTCAGCAAGGAGCTTGTCCAGGCGCGTATTGGCTGAAGCTTCCTCTACAATAAAATATTCTTCTTCCATCTTTATTCTCAAATTTTGGTTTTAGTATACAGGATTAGATAAAAAGAGAAAAGAGAGGGAGAGAAGAGTTAACCGCAGAGCCGCAAAGTGCGCTGAG
>CALBHK010000294.1 GCA_937894565.1 uncultured Chlamydiae bacterium | reverse complement strand
ACAACAAGACTTTAAATTATAAAAAATTTATTGACCACCACAAAAAGTTACACCCCATCCTTTATTCAAAGTTGACAATAGTCCCAAAAAATGATATCATCCCTATTATGAACACGAAGCACAAGCGCACTCTTGAATCTGTTTTTAAAACGCCGGTACAGTCTAATGTTATCTGGAGAGATATAGAAAATTTATTTATACACCTTGGAGCAAGAATAAAAGAAGGGAATGGATCAAGATTAGCTGTTGAGTTAAATGGAGTGCGAGCCTATTTTCATAGGCCGCATCCACAGAAAGAAACGGATAAGGGAGCTTTGGTTTCAGCACGCCGTTTTTTAGAACAAGCAGGAGTAAAGGTATGATGAAATATAAAGGTTATACAGGGGTAGTTCAGTTCGATGATGAGTCTATGATTTTTCATGGAGAAGTAGTCGGTCTACGCGATGTGGTTACATTCAGGGGAAGAACGCCGGAAGAAATTAAAAAAGAGTTCGAAGTTTCTGTAGATGGTTATATTGATTGGTGTTACGAGTTAGGACAGGAACCAGAAAAACCATTTTCAGGAAATATTCACTTGCGACTTAAACCTGATCTCCATGCTAAATTAGCAACAGAAGCGAAGTTGCATGGTGTGAGTTTAAACAATTATATTAATACGACCTTGCAACAAGCTGTTGGTTAGTTGGGTTTCTGCTTTCCAAATTGCGTATTGACCCAATGCCTGTTCTTTAAACATCTCTATACCATGAACAACCGGGCATCCTTTATTCAAAGCAGTTTGTAAAAAAGGACTCTCTTTTGATTTTATTCCCACATCCATAATCAGAGCATTTTGTATCTTATCTTCAACAATTGGCATTTTAACCGGAGTAGAATTAATTAAAATGTCATAGCCCGGCTGCATCTCTCCTGAGCGGCACTCTAAGCGTTCAGCCACCTTTTGAGCCCGCTCTTGGTTGCGATTAACTAATGTGACAAACGCACCTCTTTTCTTTGCTTCATAGGCAATGGCTTTGGCTGTTCCGCCTGCTCCTAAAATCACAATCTGTTTACCACGCACAGCCTTTTTCTTTTCAATGGCATTAAGAGCTCCCATTCCATCTGTATTATATCCAATGGTCTTACCGTGTTCAAATTTGATGGTATTAACAGCCCCTATGCGCAGTGCCTGTGTATCGATCACATCTAAATAAGGCATGATCTCTTCTTTTAAAGGCATGGTGACACTCAATCCTTTGAAATCTAATTCTTTAGCGTATCTGAAAAAATCAAGCAGGTTTAAAGGATCGATTTGCATTTTGATATAGACAGCATTTTGATCATGCACCCGGATAAAGGCGTTGTGTGTGTAATTGCTGATGCTTTGTTCTACCGGATCGCCAATAAGTCCGTAGAGGGCTGTTTGGGGATTGAGCTGTTTGTGATGGTATTGTTTAAGTAGAGTTTGAATAGGAAGTTGGCCCAAGGTGTTTTCTTTGTCTAAAGAAGCGTAGGTGAAAGGGCATCCCATCACGGGCGCTAAAATGCGGCTGATCTGGCCCTGTTTTCCCATGCTGATTGCGATGATTTTTTTATCATTTTTCTTTTTAATCCAGCATAGGAGCCTTAAGGCTTCTATTGTGTGGTTTGCCTGCACAGCGATTTTGTAAAAAGCAGCCGGAGTTTTTAGCATCTCTTCATAGATAATATCTAAATCTTGCGGGGTATGGGTAAAATTGTGATAGGAGAGGATAAGTTGATTGGGGGGAACCTGAGCTATAAAAGGATTATCTAATTCTAAATCTATAAATTCTGGATTTAAAGGGAGAATCTCTTTAGGAGATTTGTGGTTTTTGAGTGTGAAGATCATGGGGATGGAATAAGAGATGCGTAGCTGTTCTAAGGCTTTAATATTGAGTGATGTAAAGCTATCTAAACGCAGTTCTACAAGATCGGCGTTAGCATGAATAGAGGCTTCTATTTGCTTTTGCGCTTCTTGAAAAGAGGGGCCTGTAATCACGGTGCAAATCATGAATGAGAGGATATCATGATTTTTTTAAAAAAGACAATATCCTCTTGACAGTGTATCACTAAAATGATACACTTATAAATAAAGAGAGCAGTGATGAAGAGACGAATTGCCTATGAAGGAAGCGAGTTCACAATTGAATGGTATTATGACAGTAAAGGACATAGTCAAGCTCTTGAATATTTTGAAGAACAGCCGAAAGATAAACAGCGTAAGCTTCTTAATCTTTTTCGCTTAATGGGAGAACAAGGCCAGATTTTCGATCAGACAAAGTTTAGAAATGAAGAAGATGGAATTTATGCCTTCAAGCCACAACCTGATCGTTATCTATGTTTTTTCTTCAAGGGAAAGAAAATTATTGTGACTAATGCCTTTATCAAAAAAACGCAAAAGCTTCCACAAAGCGAAAAAGAGCAGGCGTTAAAGGCTTATCTAAGTTATGAAAAAAGAGTGAAAGAGGGAGGATATTATGAAAAAGAAAGTTAAGTCTACTTATGAAAAATTTATTGAAGATGACGATCAAAAAGCTTTACTTGATAAAGAATACAAAGAGCTTCTCTTATCTGAATTACTTTTGGCGGCAATGGAGCATGATCATATTTCAGTAAGGAAATTAGCCTCAGCCGCAGGTGTATCTCCAACAATTATTCAAGCTCTAAAATCTGGCTCAAAAACAAATATAACAATTGATACATTGTCTAGAATTTTAGATGCCGTAGGTTATCAAATCATCTTTGCTCCAAAAAATGAGTCTGAAAAAAGATTAAAGTTGGCATAAAAACTACAAGCTGCTAGTTTTGACCGCATCGCGATCTAGAATAAAAAAACGGCACTCACGTAAATTTTTTGCGTGAGTGCCATTGTATGTATTAAACTATTTGCAGAGGAAGTGCTTTGCAACATCTGCAATTAAGAAAACGGGTCCAAGTCCGAAAAACGTAAAGACGATTCAATCTATTCTACCCTTTAAAGCTGAATCGGTAATTTGAAGATCATCCGTATCGTGTGTTTCTATGCAAAGAAGAAGAGAGAGGAATGAAAAGAATTTTCTTCTCCTTTCAACCATTTGACTCGTTCTGCCAAGATGTCTGTGGTTGGCTGTCTTAATTCTTCTGGAATGGATAGAGAAAGATAAGGAGTAATTATTTGATCTCCATTGGATTGTTTTTCACTTTCTATGGCTTTCATCATAACCTGACCTCGTTGTTCGCCCGCAAAGTAATGAACGCTTGCCTGTGTACCATGAATGAGACATAACACGGGGTTAACCACGTTTAAAAGGCCACATGCTACCAATGTGACTGTGTGAAAAACTAAATGTGCCGGGATGTAAAGAAATAGTTGAAGAGGGATTAAGGCTATAGCTTTAATTCTTTCTGCTGTTGTCCAACCGCCCACTTGATGAGGTTGAAAAGCTTCGATGCACACCCCAATTAAACAAATAATAGGAGCTATTAAAAGTTGAATGGCCAGATCGATCACTTTTGCGGGGTAAATGAAAAGTAGAACAGCGCGCGAGCCGAGTTTGCCCACAATGCCGTTATTTTTATTATCAATAAAAACAGAGAGAGTGTGAAGCGCGTGTTGAATTGGCTTGAAGGGGCTTACGAAATTTTGGGTAATAATCTGTTTTTCAGACCACAAAAATTCAATGCCGCTCTTATCTTTATTGTTATATTCGATCATATTAACCTTAATTTTCATTGATTATATAGAAATAAAGATTTTTATGCACTCAATTTTTTGTGGACTATTGGAGTCTGCGGCATCATTAAAAATGTGGCATTTTGTTGTCTTTCTATTTGCCATATGCTAGAATTCGGCTCTATTGTTCTCATGAGAATAATATAAGGGGATCATGGTAGATAGCTCTAAAAAAGCCGATAAATTACAGCGTACAAAACGCGCGTATGACGGTACACAATCTACACTTAAGCCGTTGGAGGGGGTGCTTCCTCACGTTTTGCGAAAAATGGAAGGGCTCGCGCTTTCCAGAAATGATCAAGTCCTATCTGATTGGCCTTTGATTGTGGGTCCGCAAATCGCTAAAATGACATCTCCGGTGTCCTGCAAAGAAGGTGTATTACGGGTGAAGGTCGCTAATTCCAGCTTATATGCTCTGTTAGTGACCCGCGAAAAAAAACGTCTTTTAGATGTTTTAAGACAGCGCCACCCCTATGCCAGTTTAAACAATATTCAATTTCAGTTGGGGTAAAATGACTCATAACGCACCGACAACAAACGAAGAAAAAAAAGAAGACAAAAAAGAGTATAAGGCCAGCTCTATTACGGTCCTGGAGGGTTTGGAAGCTGTTAGAAAGCGCCCTGGGATGTATATAGGGGATACCAACTCTGGTGGATTGCACCATCTTGTCTATGAAGTGGTCGATAACTGCATTGACGAAGCGATGGCTGGTTATTGTAAAGAAATTTATGTTGTGATCCATAGAGATGGCTCTGTTTCGGTAAAGGATGATGGACGAGGGATTCCAGTAGATAAGCACGAAGAGCAGAGCTTGAAAGAAGGACGGGATGTCTCCGCCCTTGAAGTGGTCATGACGGTGCTTCATGCAGGGGGAAAATTTGATAAGGACAGCTATAAAGTTTCTGGCGGACTGCACGGTGTGGGTGTTTCTTGCGTCAATGCTCTTTCAGAGTTGTTCATTGTAGATGTTTCTCGCAATCAGCAGAAATACCGCATGGAATTTAGAACGGGTATTCCTCAGGGTGATCTTATTTCCTTAGGGCATACAGAAGAACAGGGAACTAAGGTGACCTTCTGGCCCGATAAGACCATCATGCAAGTGGTAGAATTCGATTACGATATTTTAGCTAATCGCTTGCGCGAGCTCGCTTTCTTAAATCGTGGCATTTTGATCTACTTAAAAGATGAGCGCGCTATTGATAAAGAAGATGCAATCTTCACTTATACGGGTGGATTACTCTCTTTTGTTGAATATCTTAACTCCAATAAAGAGAGCCTTTTTCCAAGACCTGTGACTTTTCAAGGGGTACGCCCGGGTGATGATGGCCCGGTAGAAGTGGAAGTGGCCATGCAGTGGAACGATGGCTATTTGGAAACCATCTATTCTTATGTCAATAATATTCCCACAAAGCAGGGGGGAAGTCATTTAACAGGATTTTCTACAGCTCTTACTCGCGTGCTCAACAATTATATTAAAAAACAGAATCTGTTGAAAGATAAAGTGGCAATTACTGGCGATGATATGCGCGAGGGCTTAACTGCGGTCATCTCTGTAAAAGTGCCCAATCCACAATTTGAAGGACAGACTAAACAGCGTTTGGGCAACAGCGATGTAGGCTCTATTGTGCAGCAGATCACGGGGGATGAATTAACGATTTTTCTGGATGAAAACCCCTCTGTTGCTAAGACAATAGCCGCTAAAGCGATATTAGCTGCTAAGGCGCGTGAGGCTGCCCGTAAAGCGCGAGAGATGACGTTGCGTAAATCGGCCCTAGATTCAGCCAGATTACCCGGAAAATTGACTGACTGCCAAGAGAAGAATCCAGCCCTTTGTGAAATTTATATTGTGGAAGGGGATTCTGCCGGTGGTTCAGCAAAAATGGGACGAGATAGGCGCTATCAGGCTATTTTGCCTATTCGCGGTAAAATTATTAACGTTGAAAAAGCGCGCTTAGAGAAAATTTTGCACAACACAGAAGTGGGCACCATGGTCTCAGCGCTTGGCTGCGGCATTGGGCGCGATGCTTTTCAATAGCGCCGACGTGGCCGACAAAGGGCAGTGCCTCCAGGACTTCCTTGCGCTTGGGATGGGCCAGCACGGTAATGTGAGCGTCCGGCCATTTGCGCGCCAACG
>CALBHK010000293.1 GCA_937894565.1 uncultured Chlamydiae bacterium | reverse complement strand
GATGCCAAAAAAGGCAATTTTAGCAAGCAAATGTAATTACGCAAGAAGTCTAATTTGGAAAAGAGGATGATGAGTTCTTTTTTGTGATTGGATACCTCAGGCCAGATCCTCGATTAAATGATCGTCCATTTCGTATCGAATTAGAAAAATGTATAGAGGCTCGTCGTTCAAATATTCAACTAGCCTTAAAAGTAGACAGTGTAAAAATCATTATGTATCAAAATTATTCTCTTGATCAAAGCGCCTGCCTATGGGAGTCAAAAGAATACAAATTGGCTCAGGAACCTGAATTACAAAACCTCATTGACATAGTGACGGAAATGATCAAAGAAAGAAAACTCTTGATCGAGCAAGAGGAAGAGAAAGCAGTTTAATCAGTAGCGAGCTGCATCTCATCGAATCCAATGGATTGTTTGAGATTTTCTTAGAAAACACTAAGCAGGACAAATTTCTTGTATTTCTGGCAATTTTTCCCTCATTTCTTCGATAAAATGATGTGAAATAATCAATATAGAAGGAGGAGAGGTAAGTTTTTGTATCTCCAAAATCATCTGGAGTTGATGCTGAATATTGATTTGATCAAGATGTGTGAGCGGTTCATCTAAAATCACAAAAGACGTTTTCATGGCCCTACAGGATTCTAGAGCAATTAACGTCACGATCCTTCTTTTTTCTCCGGATGATAAAGTTGCAAAATTTCTTTCAGGAAAAATACGCTCTGTTGCCAGGTTGCCAGAAGATTTTTGCAAAAAAGTGCCGATTTGGATAATTTGCCTTTTTCTTAGATTTTTTAGAAAATCCAACATTTTCCTAGAAAAAGCAGAATGTTTATCTGATTCAATATTTTTGATTTCCTGTTCAATTAGATTGTCAGGAGATTTCCAGGCTAAATCGATCAACAAGGGATCAAACTGCATTTTAGCTTGCTCTAAAAAAGGCTCATTCTCAAGAAAAGTGATATTTTTAAACAAATCTATTAATCGAGAGCTCTTGTCGATTCCCTCTTCCCTAAAATAAAAAATCTTGGAGTCAAACTCTTTACGTGAAAGCGTGTGTACATTAGTGTTTTGATGATCTTTTATAAAGATTAATTCTCCTGTATGTTCTAAAAGATGGGTTAATGCCGAAAGAAAAGTGGTCTTACCTTTTCCTGAGGGAGCTTTCAAAATACAAGCAGATCCTGAAGGAATAAAACAAGAAACAGAGAATGTATCACTCTCTTTAAAAGGCACACTTGGAGCAAAATTTTGGATCCAGACTCCACTTTTATATTGAGTGGAAAGAGTTTTTTCAGGATGAAGATGATTTTTACAATGCTCTTTCCATCTTTGAGCGGAGATAATTAAATAAGGGCTGGATAAGGCTTGAATAAGATGCGTAGTCATTTCGGTTGTTTTCATGGTGGTGAGCTTTGCTCTTTGAAAAGCAAGAGTTCCTGTAAGACCTACTAACCCTTGAGTGATACCAAAAAAACTTGATAAAAGCTGTCCGCTCCCGTTCCAAATGAATCTAAAGGCAAAAAATAGAAGAGGAAGTTGAGATAAAAAGTTCACTTTTGCAGTCAGCCATAGATGTTCTTGATAAGTCTTTTCAATGTATGTTACAAGTTTAGCCGCTAAACCCAAACGTAATTCAGATTCTCTTTTAAAAGTATTTTCTCTAAAAAATATCTCTCCAATTGGAAAGGAGGCAAATCCTAAAACAATGACAAGCAACGAAGTAAAAAGATCCCCATTGACAAGAAGGGCTAACCCACAAAAAAGCGGCGCACCTATATTGATAATTCTCGCTCTCTGATAGCCATTTAATTCCGATTGATAGACATCTGTTGGCAGAGACTGCAGGGCATTAACTTCTAATTCTGAACATCCTTTATCTGCTAAAAAAGAGTTAATCTCCAAAGAGTAAGAAACTATTTTCTCAAGGTACTTTTGAAGTTCCAGACTTAAAAAAGAACCTGACTTATTTTGAAAAAAAGCACTTAAACTGGCTCCTCCAATCATCAAACAGACGCCTAAGAAAAAGAGCGAAATGGGTTGAGAAGCTGAAAAGCCGAGTGTAATGAAAAAATACCCAAAGAGCTCTGAAAATAAACAAAAAGCCAAAAATAGACGTAAAGAAGCTAATTTCTTTATTGTTTTTTCATCCTCTATTATTTTGAACAGAAGAGAAGCCGGCACTTGAGTATGACCACACCATTTTTCATCAAAATTAATGAGAGCAGATTTTTTCAAATGCACGGCTTTGTATCCTCTTATTTTATTAGTGGTCTATGGTCACAGCACCATGTGGCAACAATTGGCTCAGTCCCTGTCAACTTCCATGTTGATGCAAATGCCTCTTGTGGTAAATCCTTCTTCTTTACAATTCTTAAAGTGGATTCTTTTGTTTCGTGATCAGATGTTTCATGAAACAATTCATCTGCATTTAATTCAAAATGTTCATGAATACGCCAGATCCCAAATTTGTCTTCCATTTCAGGATACTGATTTTTCATCAAATCATGGACTGCTTTAAAAAATGCGTGATCGCGTTCATCTAAGGTTAATGTTGTCATAGATTTTCCTTTTCTTTTTTTTGATTTGTTAAAGCTTTTGTGTCTTATTGTAAATTTCCAGATTCTGTTGAACCGCTTTAAGTAGTCCAACGGAGCGTAATTGTTTCAAAAAAACAAAAGATAGTCAATTAAAATTTTGTGTATAAATTTGATGAGTATGGATTTTTTATTTTTGCTTGTGATATATTTTTATTCTAAAATTAGAAAAAAGTTTGATGAAGCTGGGAGTTTTATTTACAGAATGAAAAAATTTTTATTAATAGGTGTAAAATTTCTGATACCTCTATTTATTTTTGCTATTCTTGGATTTGGATGTTCTTCTCAAAACATCAGTGACAATAAAGAGCCTGCCTCGACCATCTCACAGCCTATCGAAGAATTGCAAGTGCAACTTGAAAATGTGCTTAAAGATATGCATGTACCGGGTATGTCCCTTGCGATTGTGCACAGAGATGGTCCCGAGTGGATAGCAGGCCTTGGAAAAGCGGATTTAGCAAATGATCGGATGACAACTGCAACAACGCTATTTCGCATAGGGTCGGTGTCTAAAGGATTTGTCTCCCTTGCACTCCTCATGCTAGCTGATGAGGGCAAACTCTCGCTTGAAGACTCTGTGCAAAAACTGGCACCCGAAGTTTCGTTTGGCAATAGGTGGGAGGCGAGTGACCCAGTACGTATTGTTCATCTACTGGAAAATACTACTGGCTGGGATGATATGCATTTGCGCGAGTTTGCCAAGGATCCTTTGACAATGTCTTTTTTTGATACGCTTGATTATGATCACAGCTCGCGCATCTCTCGTTGGCCCCCTGGTACGCGCATGGCCTATTGTAATTCCGGACCAGCCGTAGCAGCCTACATCGTCGAAAAGATTACTGGTAAGAGTTTTGAAGAATATGTTGGTGAAAAACTTTTCAAACCTATTGGAATGCAAACAGCGACATACGTTCAACCGAATTTTCAATCAACTACAACGCTCTACCAAAGTGATGGCAAAACGCCACTCCCTTACTGGAGTCTACTTTATCGTTCCGTTGGCTCTCTCAATGCCAGCGCAAATGATATGGCGCATTATCTTCTGTTTTACCTTAATCGCGGCAATGTAGATGGCAGACAAGTGATATCCTCCACTATCTTTAATCGAATGGAACTCCCAACAAGTACTTGGGCGGCTAAAGAAGGTTTACGCGCAGGGTATGGTTTGAACAACTACTGCACCATCTATGATGGCTTTGTATATCATGGACATGATGGTACTGTGCCGGGAGGCCTTACTGCCATGCACTATATGCCAAGCGAAGGCATTGGTTATTTTTATAGCATCAACTCTGGTAATCGCGAGGCTTTTAAGAAAGTCGGAGAGCTTATTCGCGCCTATATTACACGCGACTTGCAAAAACCATTGATTCCGCAGATAGATTCGCTTTCTGAGAATACCAATACCTATACCGGTTGGTATGAGCCCGACTCGCCCCGTGTGGAGTTATTTTCCTTTAATGGGAATTCGAAATTTTAGAAGTTGTGTTAACAAGAGGTGCAAACGGCACTTCATTTATTATGGCAAAGCTCCTCTTTGAAGGAGATGAACGCATTCTTAAAGATAATAAGCCCATTTCTGCCGGATTACATATGACTTTGGTAAATTTTGATGACTCAATTCTGAGCCCCAATGAGCTTAGCGATCAACTGATTAATGAAATCAATCTAGCCATCAAAGATAGAATGATAAAAATCGCAAAGAAAAATGGCGTTGCTGATTTGGAGTTTGGAATATCTGGTTCCTCATGGAGGATTAGAGCAGAAGAACGTATGCAATGGAAATGATGCACATTAGTGCAAATCGGTCATTGCACTTATTCCATGTTCTTGAAAATGTTTAAGATCAGCCTCTTCATAAAATTAGGTTTCTGCCATGCTTGTTTACAGACTAATTGGGGTAGAGATGATTAAAAAAATACAAAATTTCAATGCGTTTTCTTCTACATTCTTCGTTTACCTGTATATAAGCCTTTTCAATTAATGGAAGCCAAATTTTCCAATCTTCTTTGAGAAGAGGCTTTTGATTTTTAATAAAACTATACATATACCCTATATGCTGTTCTGTGGGAGTCAATATCAATCTCCTCTTTACTTGATTAAATTTTTAGATTTTTAGAAAATTCATAGCTGATAAGTTGTAGGGGTTCGGTTTTCTTAAAAGCTTCTTCATCGTGAGAAGTTTTTAAAATTTTTTTTCCACCATCTGTATGTGTTATTTCTGCAACAAATTCTAAAATTTCTTTTTCCGAATCTGAAAACACACTAAGATCAGGTTTTTCAATGCTTTTTAAAATGTGATGTCCTCCAGAAATTAAAACGCCTTTAGTCAGAAATAACTGATAGATGCTCTGGAACTGATCTGGGCAAGGACCATATTCTAAATGGACATACCTGGTTCCTGTTATACTTATTCCATGTTGTTGAAAATGTTTAAAGTCAGCATAAAACAAGGCTTTATTCAAAAATAGGGGACTTTTTGCAAACCCAATTAAGTATCGTACCGCTTGTTTAAAAAGTTCCAAACAAAAAGACCGATTACCACTAAAAATATCTGGAGCATGGCTTTTCCAATGAACTTCAAGAGCATTAAGTTCTGCATAAGCCTCATCGCATTTCAAACGAAGATGATCATCCTGAACGACATCCTGTACATAATAAGTTTCCCAGCGTTTAATGCTTGCTTCTCCAACTTTTAAATAGTTGGCAAAAGCAGCCTGAGACATTGCAAGCGAAGAGCGATATTTGATAATCTCTTCAGATGTCAAAAGATTGTGCTGTTTGCGGTATTTATCCGCAGCGCTTCTTCGAAGCACATTCATTTGCTCGTTATCCATCAGAGGTGTCTGACATTTTGTGCAAACAAATGAGGGAACGACGACTTCAACTTCTTCTCCCTTTATTTCAGGATTAAAGCGGATATTTTTTGATTCAAACTTCTCACTATCACAATTTGGGCACTTCATTTAATCTTCTCCTTTTTGTTCTGCCCTTCGGCTTTGATGTAGCGAGACGTAATAATCCTAGAAACGGCAGTTGAATCCGGAAACAAAGCACAATCTTTTGAGCCACAATCATTTGCAGTGGGGGTCGCCTTCACCTTTTGGGAATGTTCAACCCCCACTGCAAACAATTCTGACTCAAAATCTTGCGCTTTTTTTCTCGGCTCAACTGCCGTTTCTAGGATAATAGCGCTCGTTCTTCAAAATAAATTTGATATACATCTGCTTGGCGCATTTAGGGCTCCACCAGCTAAAAGCGAATAATTCAAGCCCCGCTGTTGCTTTCTCGTAGGATTTTTGCGGAGGTCTTGTTCCTCTGTAATCCCTTGGTGAAATCTCTTCAAGCAATTCCTTGATCAACAGCCAAACATCATTTGCATCCCCAATATCTAGATTATTTAACTCACCCACAGCTTTTGATGGGTTGGCAAACAATCCGTGTCGATTTTTTAGATATTCTTTTGCTTCATTTAGTCGTTTAAGTAGTTCTCGATCTGAGGGGCGCTTATCATGCATCTCATCTCTCTTCGTATATTATTATAGCATCATATGATACCAATTTGCAATGAGAAAGGTCAATAAAACAGAACTTAATATAGAATTTTTTTTTACATAATGGGAGTTTTTTAGACAAAACCGAAATTTTGATCACACATTCGCCACCCCTTGGATTTTATGCCAGTGTTTGAGTGGCGAAGTAGCGTGATCAGATTAAGCTTGTTTTACAAGCGCATCGGGGGCTTTTTCACTATTTGCCTCTTCAAGAGCAGCCTGCTTGCGTATTTTTTTATTGATGCAAAGCAGTTGGAAGTTCAAATAATAGGTAGCTGCAAATACGGCCACTTCTAAGAGAAGGCCAAAAACAGGCCACGAGTCTGTTGCAGCTCTCAATTCGGGTATAAATTCAGCTATAGATTTCATAAAACCAAATGGTGAAACAATCAGAGCGAAGGTAAGTAATTTCGTTCCCGGTTTATCATAGGCGCAGCAGTAGAGAAGCAAAAACCGGACAACACCCAGAGCAAAAGCGGCTGCTGGCGGACCTAAGATCTCGGGGGTATAGTTATAATTAATTAAAAGAATGTAAGAGACAATTAAACTGAAAAAGGGAAGTCCTAAATAAGCTATCCAACTGAAATAGAGCCAAATTTGTCGTTTTTTCTTGTCAGCGTCGTTTAACTGATCATGCATAAGTTCCTCCTAAGTTTTGATTAAATAATTTTTTTTGAAAAGAAAAATGAAAAAGCAGAGAAAAATCAAACCACCATATGTTTTAAAGATCAATAAGGGGCCGCTGATTGGTTGATCGACTGGTTCCTCGATAAGTTCTGCTCCTATTGTGGCAGCAATGAGCTCTGTCATTCCATAATCAGCTTGTCTTTCACCTCTACTATAGTCTTTGTAGCGAAAGCCTTGATTATAGTTGTAAGAGCGAAGAACAAGATCTAGCGTGCCGCCTACTGGTTTATAAGTAGCTTTTGGGGAGATAGAACAGATTTTTTCATGTCCCTCTTTTCCAAATTTAAGCACTATGGCATTGACAGCATCGTCGCCATCTTCGCAGAGCACGTTAATGATCCACAAAGCGCTATTTGAATATCTACCCAAAGTGGGTTCCTGAATCCATCCCTTTACATAAAGATCATCGTCGCCTTCTTCTCTTTGCTCATTTTCTTTTGCGATATTTTCTCTAATCACTTCTATAAGGCTATCAGGATCGATCTCTGACCAATCATTAACAACATAGCCCTCTTTAAAATGGGAGAAGTAGAGGACATTTTCAAAGGTATTATCAATAAGAACCGCTTCAATATTGTCCTCTTCCCATCCTCTATAAAGAGCTTGGAATCTCTTTGCCTCTTCTCCCATCAAAAGCATGTGATCATGCGGGATAGTCAAGCTTGAATGAGAATAGGGGAGTTCATAGGTTCCATTTGTGATCCAATCAAATCCTTCCTCTTCAGATTTTTCGAAAAAAGTCTCTTCTTCCTCAAACTCGGGCATTAGGGGTGGCCCTATTGCGCTTAGAGAAAGCATAGATGTCATGAAAAAAAATGCTAGTAAAATCTTGAGCATATACGCTTCTTCATAAAATATGGGCCAGTATACAGATCAAGTAATTACTTGTAAAACGCTTATGAACCCATCAAGGTATTGACGAGCACTTGAGCTAACCATTTTTCATATTCATCTGATGTCCATCCTTGTTCTACTACGAACATGCGGTATAGATCGCGCCCAGTAAAAGCCCATAAAATATCCCGAGCTTTGGTTTGCTTAAGTCCTTTGATAAGAGATTTTTCCTTCACCATTGCTTTTATGGTCACTTCCTGTCGATTGTAACGGCGCATCTCTTTTTCCTTTTCAAGCTCTTTGAATTCAGGGGCCAAAACGCTGGCGCCTCGAAAAATATCCATTTGAGCTCTTTCCGCGTCGTACATTTGACGTGCGATTTTAGCGGAAATAGAGAGGCGGTTTTTTGGTGATTTTTCCTCTATGCTCTCTTCTACAAGAGCATTGAATTCATCTGTAGGCAGCACCTCATCCATTAATGCGCGAAGCACTCCACGCTTAGATTGAAAGAGCGCGTAAATAGTCGGTATTGAAACATCTGCAGCCTGAGCTATTTTTTCAATTGTTACACACTCAAACCCAACTGATTCAAAAAGACTTTTTGCGCAAGCAAGAATACGCTCTCTTGTTTGTGCTGCTTGTGCATTTCTAGCTGTTGATCTGTAAGATCTTTTTTTATTTTCCGGCATATTGGATATAGCTCACTATAATTAATATTGACTTATTGAGTATAGTGTACTATAATCAATTGTGATTGTCAAAAAAATCCTAAAGGAGGAGATGATGAAGATAGATACACAGAAGACAGATGCCCAGAAGACAGACACAAAAGCTATTGGGGTCGCTTATTATACAGCTCTCGGAGAGAAAAATATGGATGAGGTAAAAAAATATCTACATCCTGATATTCAATTTAAAGATCCACAGGAAAAAGTGATCGGTAGAGAAGCTGTCCTTAAGGCGGCCCAAGGATTTACCGGTATTTTTAAAACTCTAACCATTCGTTCAAAGTTTGGTTCAGAAGATCAAGCGATGATTGTTTATGAAGTAGAAATTCCTGGCCTTTCTAAAAAATTACAAGCAGCTTCTCTTTTAAGTTTTCAAGAGGGCCTTATTTCAAAGATCGAGCTCTTTTATGACTCTAAAGGCATCGGAAAGCCAGATTAAATTTTCATAAATTCAGACACCCTTTGCTAAGACAGGGTGTTTAAATTTTCAATCACTCGATATAAATTGAGTGAAAGTCATCGTGCTTTCTGTTATAGTGTTTTTGAAATAGGAACTGGCAGAAACAGTGATGAAACTTCTATCCAATGTAAATTCTTCAGACCTTATTCGAGAGGAGATTATGCAAATAGTTTCCTCTATTGCACCGTTTGATCTCATTGAAAAAGAACAGATCGATTTTGTTAAAAATTGGATTCTTTCCGGAGCTGAAATTTTCCGCATTGCTAAACCTGATAAACCAAATATTCACCTGGTTTCTTATTTTATCGTTGTTGATCCAATCTCAAATGAATTTCTACTTGTTGACCATAAAAAAGCTAATCTTTGGCTTCCTCCTGGCGGACATGTAGAACCTAATGAGCATCCAAAAGAAGCTGTGAAACGAGAAGCCAAAGAAGAGTTGGGAATAGAAGCAGAATTCGTGTTTGAAGATCCTCTTTTTCTGAGTATCGCAACTACCGTAGGTAGTATAGACCCTCATACGGATATCTCTCTTTGGTATGTGCTTCGGGTTAATCGAGAGGATTATTTAAATTTTGATGCGGATGAATTTTACCAAATTCGTTGGTTTGACTGGAATGAAATCCCTTATGAACGTACAGATCCTCACATGAAGCGATTTGTCGATAAGATCATTAACATCAAAAAACATGAAGATAGATATTCTTTCTGATATGCATGGTAAAGGTAAACAGATTCACTCACCTTACATAAAACGTGGTTTATGTAAGGTGAGTTTTTAAACATTGTTGTACCTTAAACGGTTGAATTCACCGAACGCCAGTAGACATGGCCATCAGGGCGCACAAGAACAGCTCCTCCACGTTTAATCCCATAGAGCTCATGAAAATCATTATTCATATCGTTATAATCACCATTCTTACCAATGGTCACGCATCGAAATGAAAGAGTGGGATGCATGTTTTGGAGCGTTTTTGTCCAGGATTTTCCATCCGCATCTGTTAAGAGAATAAATGA
Organism: uncultured Chlamydiae bacterium; assembly: GCA_937894565.1. Taxonomy (GTDB): domain Bacteria; phylum Chlamydiota; class Chlamydiia; order Chlamydiales; family CALBHK01; genus CALBHK01. The sequence goes on along the minus strand of CALBHK010000293.1, from coordinate 2,161 downwards.
ATCCATAAAGAGATCGATCGTAGAGATCATTCCATTTGGCCCTTGAAGCCATAAGTGGGGGGCTCTTGATCCAGGTCTTGCATTGGGAAGATATTGAGTAGCGGTGATTGCAGGCGCCTGCGTTCCATCAGGTATGAGAAGACTGCTCTGATAGGAAAAGCCGATATCCTGGCCGATGGAGTTTAAGATGGGCCATTGAGATGAAACTACATCCTGGAGTTTTTTTCGGTCTCCTGATTGTCCTGCTATCATAATGGCAGTATACCCTTGAGTGTTTTGACGGCTCCAGTCCATATTGCTCTTTACTGTGGGAAAGCGTTCTTCATGGTAGGTATCCAGAATTTCTTCGGGCATTTTTCCCTGAATGACATGAGCTAATTTCCAACATAGGTTGTGGACATCCTGAATTCCCGTCTGCATGCCAAATCCACCAGCAGGTGATAAAAGATGGGCAGCGTCACCGGCTAAAAACAGACGCCCTTTACGGAAGTTTTCAGCTATTTGCACGCGCATGTGCCAGAACTCAATATCAAGAATTTCGATTTTTAAATCTGGGATTTCAAAAGTGTTGCGAATAAATTGAAGGCAATATTCTTTATGAAAATCGGAGTCATCTTTTTCCATCTCAGGGCTCAACTTAATGCCCATCAACCACTCATCCTCACAGTTAACAGACTGAATAAAACGACCAAATGAGGCTTCTCCCAGCATAAAATAGATTACACTAGGACGCTCAGGAGCCATTGGATAAGGATTAGCTTTAAAATAAATGCTCACATACTTGCCAAACTCTTCTTTGCCTATAGCCGGGATTTCCAGAAGCTTTCTGGTGGGACTGCGTGCTCCATCGGCAGCTAATAAATAACGGGCACGCACCTGAAATGTTTCTCCGTTCTCCTTGCTAAGGGTGGCGACAATGCAATCTTCTTCTTCAACGAAGTTAATGAACTCTGTGCCATATTGGATGCTAACGAGATCTTTTTTGATGGAAGTTCTCAACACATCTTCAAGCCGGGCTTGAGAAAGACCTGCTACTTCGCAAGGACTGTAGCGAGTTGCTAATGCGTTATCAATCGAGATTCTTGCCATTTCTTCTCCGCAAAAACTCTCAAGCCAGAGGACACGCCTGGCTTCTCTTGGAAAATCCCATTCCCGTATAGCTGCTTCTATTCCCAGAGTTCGAAATATCTCCATACTGCGTATATTTAGACTACGTGCTTTGGGGTGGTGATTCATTGTGCTACGACTATCCACAAGAAGGGCGTTGATGCCCATGCGTTGAAAGAGCAATCCGGCTGTCAAACCAACTGGACCAGCCCCCACTACTAACACATCATATATTTTTTCAGACATTTGATTGCCTTTTTTCTAGGTTATTATATTGCTTTAAAGCACTTTTGCACCATTCTAAAGCTGCTTTTACTTGCCCTATCCCAAAATCCAATGTCATCAGCCAATAGGGCAGCCCAGGTTCATTTTTCTGGTCCAACAGCAACTTATTCCTAATAGTTTGATAAAGTTTATCTTTTCCGATGAGCATTTGTTGAAATTCTTCTACATGTTTTCGTGTTGTAGATGGGGAGACGCATTCTCCAAAGAAAAGTTTAAGCAAAAGCTCGTTACGGGATTGTTCGTATTCGACAGGCTGTTTCACCCACTCTTTTAAGATTTTTTTTCCTTCAGTTGTTAATTCATAGACATTTCTCTGACGCGCGCTTTTGGATAAATCTTCGTTTTGCACAATCAATCCCTCTTTTACAAGAGTGGAAAGGACTGGATAAATAGAGCCGTAAGATTCTTTCCAAAAATATTGGGTACTTGCTTCCATTAATTTTTTAATGTCATATCCCGAACTTTTGGGAACTAAAGCCAGCATCCCCATGATCGCAAATCGACTCTTATTGTTTTTAGCCACAATCGCACCTCTTTTTATATGTATCAATATGATATATCATACTGATACATTGTGACGCAAGAAAAAGTTCAGTGACTTGCATTGAACGAATCGATTAATAAAGAATACTAGACCTCTTATGTAATCACATTTGCTTGTTAAAATTGTCTTTTTTGGCATCTTTATCGTTAAATTTCTCGGTCATATGCCTGCATATACTGTTCCCAGCTGAATCTGAGAATTTTAGGCTGTTCCAAGTACGATATG
>CALBHK010000292.1 GCA_937894565.1 uncultured Chlamydiae bacterium | reverse complement strand
TTTACATATGAACTCAAAATTTTCCAATAAATCTGCTCAAAAAATATCAATTTTTCCAATTAAAGCCAATTTTGAAAGAGGTCTAGTGCTATTTGTTCTTGCGCACGCATCTCTTTCTTAGATTCTTCATTCTCATCTTCATAGCCAAGTAGATGCAGCAGGCCATGAATAAGGTAAAGAAGGGTCTCTTTTTGAGGGGATCCTCCGTGAGTGTTGCAATAGTTAATAGCTGTTGCCGGACAGATAAAAACTTCACCTAAGTGGCAGTAGTCTTTGATGGGCTTAGAAAGAGGGGTGGGAGAGTCTATGGGAAAAGTGATGCAGTCTGTCGGAGTGGGGTCATCAAAAAATTCTGCATGCAAGCGTGTGATTTCTTGGGTGTTTACAAGATGGACCGCAATTTCACTTCCGTGAAATTTTTTAAATTTTAGAAATTCTGTGATTACTTGTTCAAATGGAAAAGCAGATAGATCTAAGTCCACCTGCTCATCGATGATCTCTATTTCCATCTGATAAATTAAATAACAGGTGTTTTAGGTAGACCGGTCACACGAGTGTTTTCATTCGTTTTCCACTTTCCTAATTTGATCAATATATCAAGTCTTTCAAAACGTTTTAAGACGTTACGTTTCTGACCACCTTTATTAGCTTTACCAAAACTGCGATGTCTAGACATAATTGGGTATCCCTATTTATTTACTGATTTTTCCAATATAAGCGCGGTTGCTTTCTATAGCATTTTCAAGCGCTTTGAATCCATTTTCAAGATTGTCTTGCTTGGAGCCGGTTTTTTTTCCTGCTAGCTTTGGTCGTCTTGGAGATCTTTGACGCCTTTCTGCCTGTTTGCTGATGCGAACCATACTTTACTCCTTCACTTTTGCGGAATAAGCAGAATTATAGCGCGAGTAAGGGTTAATAGCAAGAGGGAATTTGATAAAAAAATCAAGAAAATGCAAAGCGAGACAATTCGTTAATTGTCTCGCTTTGTTGTTTGATTTTTTTTAATTATTTAGTTTCTGGTTTAGGTGCAGGTGTGGGTTTAGGTTCGGTCTTGTGCTCTTCATCCAGGTAGTCACTCACTTTTTCTATAAGGCTACCGCTGTAATGTTTAACTTCCTCTATATTAGTTTCGATCTTATGTTCTAAGGTGTTAATGGCCCCATTATCTTTTTTGTTTCCTGTATGCCATTCTACAATCGCATCATGTACGAGTTCGTAGTTGATGATCGTATAGCCCGAAACAAGAGCAACAGATAAGACAATAAGAGTGGCGAAAAAGCCGAAAATTCTTTTCACTAGGGAAATAAGAGAAATGATAAAGATTACAATAGCGACTCCCATTACAATGTAAGGGGAAGAGAGTATTGTTTGCATAACAGAATCCATGCGACGCCTCCATTAAATTTGCATCTTAAACGAAATATATACGATTCAAACATTTACAAGAATAGACTTCTTTTTGGGTATCAATTTTCAAAGATTATACTAGTCTCTACGGGTTTGATCTTTCCTTCTTTTGTCAGCCAGACATCGCCAATGCAAATAGTATCAAAGGTTGTGTCTGCGCGCCTTTCCAGCATTTCCCAAAAATTTTGCAGGGGGTTCTCTTCTATCAAAGAGCTGTTGCTGGAGGACAGCTTAAGTCCACGTTCGCTTTTTTTGTGCGTAGGTTTATGATCTTGTTGTAAAAAGTTTTGTGCCCAGTCGTTATTGCTTTTTTCTAAAATATTGAGTTCTATAGATTCATTTAATACTATTTTAGACTTATTAAACTCCTTGAGTATGTTCTCATCAGTACTATTATCCTCATTGTCATTACCTTCTGAGGAGCTTTTTTCAGTGAAACTGTATTCTTTTTTTTTGTACTTCTTAGGTTCATTATTTTCATATTCATGTTCATGTTTCTGTTTAATTAAAGAAAGACCTGTTCTTAGTTCATCTTGTGAAGGAAGCTGTTCGATAATAAGAGGAATCCATTTGCCTTTTGA
>CALBHK010000291.1 GCA_937894565.1 uncultured Chlamydiae bacterium | reverse complement strand
TCTCCCCCAGATAATGTAGATAGGTTTTAAAACGTAGGGAAGCCTTATTTTTGGATCCATCTATCACCCATCGAACCGAGAGCTTGGATAATTTTTCTAAATTGTGCTCACTGGTTTTTTTTAGGGTTAGTTCTTGAATGGATAGCCCTCCTTCGCTATAAATCTGCTGTATAAGAGGGCCGCTGTAAGGGATGATTGTTTTGCTGATTGAGAAGCGTACATCAAGAGGTTTTCTGCTAATGGAATAATCTGAAAAATTGCCTATGTAGAGTTCGGTCCATTCGGGCGCAATTTGGGCCTCAGTGACTAAGTTTAATTTAATACCTTGTTCTAAAGTAGTTCCAAAAATAGCATGAAGATCGCCCTGAAGTTGCAGGGGAGGTAGATTTTCTTTTTCTAAAAGAATAGAAAAATGGGGCAGATGAAAGGCGTTGGAGTGGATTTCAATGGGAGAAGAAAAATGAATAGTAGCTCCTGCGAGAGAATAATTTTCTTCAGCTAACTCTGCACTTAAGGAAAGGTGCAAAGGCTCTCCTGGTTTGTTTTCTATCTCTCCATTGACGTGATTAAGATGAAGATCACCATAATGAAGGGCATGGCTCTTGAATTTGCCTTGTATATCAAAGGGCAATTTAGAATAGGAAAAGGGAAGTTGCAGACGATAAAGAGTGAGTTCAAAAGGAGGATAAGTCTTTGTGGGAGAACGAAAAAGAAAATGGGCGGGTTCTTTAATGTGAATAGATCCTTGAGAAATTTCAAGTTCAAAACGGCTTTGTGTATAAGAGGATTGAAGCTCAAATAAAACCGTGTTGCTGCTTTCTTCTTTGACTTGATTGATTGTTGCTGAAAAATCATCTCCAAATATCTCTTTAAGTTGAATTTCAGAGCCAGAGCCAAAAAGAGAAAGCCCATCTTGAATTAGTTGAGTGGGGATGTTGTGGAATTCACCCTGAAGATGAACCAAATAATCTTTGCACATTTCCTGGCAGTTTAAAATTGCAGGATCAATTTCGGCATGAATGTTATAGTGACCTTGTATATCTTCCTGGGTATTTTGATTTAATATTTTTCCGCTACTGATTAATTTAAAAGGCTCGTGCATGCTGCCTAAGCGAAAAGAGAGAGAGGCATCTTGGAGTAAAATGGGCTTTTTAAAAAGAGAGGGTTTGGACAATCTTTCATCAAAAATAATTTCGATATTCTCAATATCAATTTCCGTTAACTTGTTTGTAAAAAGCAGATAGATCAGAGAATTATTTACTTCGATAGAATCCAAAGAGGCAATAGAGGCATGCTCCTTATCAAATAACGTAATTCCTAATGCTCTTTGTTTTCCAAACCAGGAGAGATCGAGATGGTTAATTTCAAGCTCTTCCTCTATGCGAGGATGAATGAAAGTTTCAATCGCATATTTTCTAATAGAAGAAATGGAAAGTAAAGTTGGAGTTAAAGATAGCTGGCAGTGGCACGAACGCAGGTAAAGTTTACTGCTGGGGAAATGGCGGA
>CALBHK010000290.1 GCA_937894565.1 uncultured Chlamydiae bacterium | reverse complement strand
AGGTGCGGCGCTTGCGATTCAAAATATGAGTGTGCGTGTGAAGCGTTGGAATTATCTGAGAAAGTTCAGGATGCGGTTAATGACGCCTTAGGTGCGTTTCGCATCTACGACATACCACGTGGTGCGAGACCTGAAACTTGTATCGTTTGTTTTAATCAGGAATGTTCATGCAAGCCAGCAGCGGCAATGGAATATCAATTAACTAGAACAAGTTGTCTGTAATCTTGATCGGGGGGATAATGAAAGAGATCATCGACGTTATAAAAAAACAAAATGCGCCAAAAGCACCAGTGAAGATCAACCGTGAAGTGCGTAGGAAAATGGCTTCAAAGAAGCATAAGCGGAAAATACAGGCGGCTTCTCGAAGAACGAACGCGCGATAAATAGGGGTAGGTTTGCGAGATAGTTCAGTTGGTAGAACGCCACACTGTTAATGTGGATGTCGCAGGTTCGAGCCCTGCTCTCGCAGCCAAAATTCGCACAAGGGTTGGTTATATAGGGGGTAACTATTTATCCAAAACGCTGGTTGTCGTGTTTTAAGGCTGGTCATCGTAATGCTGCCAAAGAGTTCATCGATGATGAATTTGCTCATAAACTTTTGAAGCGTGTTGAAAATTCCAATTATACAGACAAAGAAGCAATGGAAGCGTTGGATTTTTTACACAAACTTAATTCAGAGTATTATAAAAACGTGATCAAAAAAGACGATCCTTTATCACTGCATAGCACGAAGAAACTTCGTCGCGATTGTTATGCCAGGGAGAATGCACGCAACCGAGACATCATGTCGGTTGAGCGTCATAAAGTCTCAAGGCTAGATCGCCCGATAGAGACTGATGGAGATGTTTTTTTCGTCACGACTATAAGCTCAGACAGTTTCGATGGCACAAATCACTTGGGACATCGGAGGTCCTCGCATGAGGATACAATCATTGATCTTTTAGACGGTAAAATGCTCGCCCTCTCCCCTAGTGACATCGAGAATTAATACTTAAGGACAGGTACCACCTACACCGGCCATCCGTTTATGGACGCCGGAACTTTGAGAGGATGCAAACCATGTCCGAAGAGCAAAACGAATCTTCCGTTCAAATCCCAGAAGAAATTCAAAAACAAATCATGGCGATTCGCCGCGTCACCGAGTGTCACAACGTGATTACGCACGCAAAGCACGATTATTCAAATTTCAATGCAACAGCCTCGTCCATTCAGTTCCTGCAAGGGCTGCACATGGACTTAGCAAATGAGATCGTCAAATGCGAAGCAGCTGAGAGTCTAGAAGAACTAAAGCCGCTATTTGACCGGAAGAGAAAGTCTGAAGAGCTAGCTAAAGCTGCTGACGTTGCTGAAAAAGCAACAAAAGAGGCTTAATATGGCCAGACCAAAAAAAGACACGAGTGCGCAACCAGCCGCATCAGACGTAAAGATTATTCCAAGCATCAAAATCGAAGGCAATAAAAACGCTCTAGAGACTTTATTTCAGGGCGATCCTTCGAAGCTCCCCGTCATGATCTCGGTGGGCTTGGCTGAAGTCCCGGGCACAAACACCTACATGGCGTACACGATGAAATCAAAGGGAAGCCAAATCCTTTCAATCGAAGTCGAAGAGCCCAACTTGCGCCTAATCGCAGAAGAGAGTGCAAAACTCTTTTTCGTGAACAATTTTATGTCAGGAGAAGTTGATGCCACAGTTTGATTGGAAGAATATTTCGGTAGTGGCAGTCCTAGAGATCTTAGCAGTGGCAGCAGTACTCATAAAGATCACATACTCACCGCTAGATTTCGCATCTGCCGCAATGCTTGTCCCAGTGACCGCCCTCTATATCGCCAAAGTAGTCATACATGACGCTAAGATTAGACTTGAAGAGCAACTTAAAGATCTTAAAGAAACTGTTTACAAGCATAGAGCTGCCATCGAAATGCTCGACTCAAATAACAAAGAAGTCGTCAAAATGGCCGAAGAAACGAAATCAGTACTCTCTAAGCTAAATCTAACAGCAGCATTCGCAGGACGGACCGCTCGAAGCCAAGGATAAGGTATGAGCAAGAAGAAAAAAGAAAAGAGGGCAAGTAAGCCCGCAGGAGCTCAAAGAGAAGCGCGCGTAATGGAAGTTTATCAGCTTCTACTTGAGGATAAGACGCGCCCGGAGATTTTGGTCCATAGTGGTAAAAAATGGGGATTAGAGCGGACGTCTACAGATAATTTAATTCAAGAGGCTTCTAGAATTATCCGCGCTGATATCGCTGCTATCAGAGACTCAAAGCTTGCCTCAATCATTAAAAAGCAAGATGCGCTCTACGCAGACATCTTAGCAACTCGTCCGATGACTCAAAACGGAGAGCAAGCGCCAAACTTTGGAGCTGCAAGACAAGTATTAATGGATCAAGCAAAGCTTTTAGGTCACGAGAAAAGCCATGTGGTGCATTCCGTAAACGAAAAAGATGAAGAGTTTGAAGCTATGACCGACGAAGAACTTGATCGGGAATTGGCTACCAATGGCGCGAAGAGATCGGAAGAGCACACGTCTGAACT
>CALBHK010000289.1 GCA_937894565.1 uncultured Chlamydiae bacterium | reverse complement strand
ATCCTTGTTAATGGAAGCAATGGCGGAAACCATTATAAATGAACACCATTTAGTTTCTTTACCCATCGATGGGATGACATGGCAAGATTGGTTGCTCGCTAATTCTGTAAGCTTTCGTCGAGCACTACTAGCTTACCGTGATGGTGCTCGTCTACATGCAAGAACTAGCCCCAGTCAAGGACATTTCAACACGATTGAGGCCCAAGTTGCGCTGTTATCTCATGCTGGGTTTTCTCCTGTTGAAGCAGTTGCATTACTTATGACATTAGGAAGGTTTATTGTTGGGTGGGTCCTTGAGGAGCAGCAAGAAGAAATAAGATCAGACCCACCATTCGAAGCCGATCCAACTATATATCCACTCATGCTCCAAGGAGTGAATACCTTACAAAATATGAATGCGGATGACATTTTTGAAAATGGGATTCGTATGGTGATTATCGGTGCTGAAAGACAACTTGATATTAAAATGCAAACTTAACTCTATACTGCTTTAAGCAACTGTTCTATTTAGTAATAAAGCTTTTATCCTTAATTATTTAACATAATGGCTGTTATGCGAAACGAGATCTACCAGCTCTCGTTTTTTGTTATGGAAACTGCTAAAATTCAAATACGCCATTGACGTATAAAGAGTCCATGTTATTTATTGAAACCAGCATCTTTACCAAGCAAATTAAAGACCTTGTATCTGATGAGGAATATCGTCAACTTCAGCAAGATCTTTTGGTACAGCCTGATAGAGGTGACCTAATCAAGAATGGCGGTGGTATTCGCAAAGTACGTTGTGCTCAAGGTAACAAAGGGAAAAGTGGTGGGATACGGGTGATTTATTATTGGGTCACCGAGGATGATCAGATCTTTTTCTTAGTGGCTTATCCAAAATCAGTAAAAGATAATTTAACAGATAAGGAAACCGCCATTCTGCACCAACTCGTGAAGGAGCAATTTCATGGATAACAACTTATTTGATGACTTGGTTGCTTCAATCAAAGAAGCTGGAGCTATCAAACGTAAAGAAGTTAAAGCAAGCCGAGTTACAGAACTCGAATTGCCTGATATTAAAGAAGTACGTGAAAAAACTGGCTTGAGCCAAAATGAATTTGCTGCACGTCTACATATTAGCCCCCGTACCCTGCAAAATTGGGAACAGGGACGACGCTATCCAACTGGACCAGCAGCTACATTGATTCGAATTTTAGATGCTCACCCAAGCCTTATTTGAAAAAATTACTTAAAAAATGGGAGCTTAAGGCTCCCATTTTTATTTCGTATAAGGTGTATTATGTTAATTTTAGAAAATCTTCACTACTATTATTTTAAAATAAGCCTTATATCCAAGCATAAAACAAGGTTGTCTAGACTTCTTTTAACAGTAAAGTTATCATAAAACTGAATTTTATTTTTTAGGTAAGTTTATGCATTCTATCCGCATTCGTTAAGACACAACTATTTGCATAGTGACACTATTTTATAATGGTGGGCTTTTGTTGTGTCTTTAAGAATATATGCGGATATATAAAGTAAAAGTATGCTTAATTTATAAGTATGCTTTTAGTGCATAGTTTCCAGTTATAACTTAATTGACTAGCTATTTGTCCACCCTGTGGATGAATAGCTTTTTTTTTGGGAGGACACTGTGATGCTAGCTTTTGTTTTCACCTAAATCCTGTTTGCTGCATAAAAAATTTCAAGAGCTAAACAGGAGTAAATAAAAATGAGTTTAATTATTAAAGCGAGAAACATACGCTTGGATTATGCTGGGCGTGATGTTTTGGATATTGATGAATTGGAAATTCACTCTTATGACCGTATTGGTCTTGTGGGTGATAACGGAGCAGGAAAGAGTAGTTTACTCAAAGTACTTAATGGCGAAATTGTTTTAGCCGAAGCGACATTACAGCGTTTTGGTGATTTTGCACATATCAGCCAACTGGGCGGAATCGAAATAGAAACGGTCGAAGACCGGGCAATGTTATCTCGCCTTGGTGTTTCCAATGTACAAAACGACACAATGAGTGGCGGAGAGGAAACTCGTGCAAAAATTGCTGCCGCATTTTCCCAACAAGTACATGGCATTCTAGCGGATGAACCAACCAGCCACCTTGATCTCAATGGAATAGATCTACTTATTGGTCAACTTAAAGCATTTGATGGAGCATTACTTGTTATCAGTCATGACCGATATTTTCTTGATATGGTTGTAGACAAGATATGGGAGTTAAAAGACGGTAAAATTACGGAATATTGGGGTGGTTACTCGGATTACTTGCGTCAAAAAGAAGAAGAGCGACAACACCAAGCCGTAGAATATGAGCTGATGATGAAGGAACGGGAGCGATTAGAATCTGCTGTGCAAGAAAAACGCCAGCAAGCTAATCGATTAGACAATAAGAAAAAAGGAGAAAAATCCAAAAACTCTACCGAAAGTGCTGGACGACTTGGGCATGCAAAAATGACTGGCACCAAGCAAAGAAAACTGTATCAGGCAGCTAAGAGTATGGAAAAGCGTTTGGCTGCATTAGAAGATATTCAAGCACCAGAGCATTTGCGTTCTATTCGTTTTCGTCAAAGTTCAGCCCTAGAACTGCACAATAAGTTCCCGATTACGGCAGATGGTCTGAGCTTAAAATTTGGTAGCCGTACTATCTTTGATGACGCTAACTTTATAATACCGCTTGGCGCTAAAGTCGCTATAACTGGATCGAATGGAACAGGGAAAACGTCCTTGTTAAAAATGATATCAGAACGTGCTGATGGATTAACCATATCTCCAAAAGCTGAAATTGGCTACTTTACACAAACAGGATATAAATTTAACACGCATAAATCTGTGCTCTCCTTTATGCAGGAAGAGTGCGAGTACACAGTTGCGGAAATTCGTGCAGTATTGGCTTCAATGGGGATCGGAGCGAATGATATTCAAAAAAACTTATCCGACTTATCGGGAGGTGAAATCATCAAACTGCTTTTATCCAAAATGCTTTTAGGAAAATATAATATTTTGCTTATGGATGAACCAGGAAACTATCTTGACCTAAAAAGTATTGCCGCATTAGAAACAATGATGAAGTCCTATGCAGGAACTATTATCTTCGTATCTCATGACAAGCAATTGGTCGATAATATTGCTGACATTATCTACGAGATCAAAGACCACAAAATCATCAAGACTTTTGAGAGAGATTGTTAATGATAGCCAATCTAATCCGAACATTAATTATTGAACTCTTTAAAGGAAATTAAAAATGACAATTCAAGATATTCAATCACTTGCTGAAGCACACGGCTTGTTGCTTACGGACAAAATGAATTTCAATGAAATGGGCATTGATTTTAAGGTCGTTTTTGCTCTTGATACAAAGGGGCAACAATGGTTGCTGCGTATTCCTCGTCGTGATGGCATGAGGGAACAAATCAAGAAAGAAAAACGCATTTTAGAATTGGTAAAAAAACATCTTTCTGTAGAGGTTCCTGATTGGAGAATTTCATCTACAGAATTAGTGGCTTATCCCATACTTAAAGATAATCCTGTTTTAAATTTGGATGCTGAAACCTATGAAATAATTTGGAATATGGACAAAGATAGCCCGAAATACATAACATCTTTGGCAAAAACCTTATTTGAAATCCATAGTATTCCTGAAAAAGAAGTTCGGGAAAATGATTTGAAAATTATGAAACCTTCAGATTTAAGACCTGAAATAGCAAACAATTTGCAGTTAGTAAAATCTGAAATTGGTATAAGTGAGCAATTGGAAACCCGCTACAGAAAATGGTTGGATAATGATGTTCTATGGGCAGATTTCACCCAATTTATACATGGCGATTTATATGCTGGGCATGTACTAGCTTCAAAGGATGGAGCTGTTTCAGGCGTTATTGATTGGTCAACAGCCCATATAGATGACCCAGCGATTGATTTTGCTGGGCATGTAACTTTGTTTGGAGAAGAAAGCCTCAAAACTCTAATCATCGAGTATGAAAAACTAGGGGGTAAAGTTTGGAATAAACTATATGAACAGACTTTAGAAAGAGCAGCGGCCTCTCCTTTGATGTATGGTTTATTTGCCTTAGAAACTCAAAATGAAAGCCTTATCGTTGGAGCAAAAGCTCAGTTGGGAGTTATATAATTTAAAAATATGATTGCTGAGAACTGCCTTGTTTTGAAACTTGGTTGGCTTTAATTAGTTTTTAGTATTCTTTATAGAAAATGCCTCGATCAAGGGGCATTTCTAACAATCATTTAACATAAAATTTCTTAT
>CALBHK010000288.1 GCA_937894565.1 uncultured Chlamydiae bacterium | reverse complement strand
GTTCTCCGCCGCGTGCTTCGCCCGCTCCGCCGCGCGCCGCTCGGACGCGACCCGCCCCGCCTCTTCCGCCGCCGCCGCCGCCATTACCGCCGCGTCCGCCGCCACCGCCGCCAAATCCACCACCGCCGCCACCAGAACGACCACGGAAACCGCCTTCGCGCTCCCCTCTGCCGCCTTCTGGACGTGGTTTAGCTTCATTAACAGTCAAAGTTCTACCTTCTATTTCCACTCCATTCAGAGCTTTAATCGCAGCCTGTGCTTCCGCATCGTTGCTCATCTCGACAAAGCCGAACCCTTTCGAGCGTCCGCTTTCTCTATCTGTAATCACTTGTGCAGATTCTACAGTTCCATGCGCTTGAAACAAATCCTGCAAGTCCTCGCTTCCTAGATTGAAAGACAAGTTTCCAACATACAATTTCTTACCCACTTTGGTCTCCTAACATACAGCATAACCAGTTTTATCAATTGATAAACCGGTATTATTTTTTCAGATTTTTTTTTGCTCCTGGTTTCGAGGTGAAGAGGCTATATTATAACTCACACTTGGGAATCCGCAACAGCCCACTTCCTATAAAACCATAAAGACAAGCTCATTCTATCCTGTTTAGGATTAATTTGACAAGAGAAATGAATTCAAAAAGTAATTATAATCCTCTTCATCATCACTTTTTTTTGGATCGATATAACTTAATAAATATAAAGAAGGCCCGTGATGGAACATAATTCCTCTATATATACCATCTGTGCGATCGATAACAAATTTAAATCCTTCATTTCCCTTATAATCATACTCATCTAAAGAACGAATCTTGCTATCTTGCTTAGATAGAGCGATCTCTCGAATCATTTCCTGCATAATTTTAGAAGCAGGATTAAGAACCTTTGGATCGGCAAATGTGGTACGCGTCACCATAAATAGAGAGCCATTTTCTTTTTCAGCTATATATAAATCATAAAAACGCTTGGTCTTATTCTTCTTATCCACAACTTCTTCTGTAGCATTTTGCGCCATAGCCGGCAACTTCACACTAAAATGACTAGCCTCTGATTGAAACTCTCGCCAATCTCCAAAGGGCTCTTTAGAAACAGCTTCAGCATACTGATTATTTAAACTGCTATACCAATTAACGGTCTGATTTACAAAAATAATCGCGGCTATTAATATCACAAAAGAAATCAATAAAACCAAAGCCCTACTGCTCATTTATCCTCCCACATTTTCTAAACAATTTTCTTCTGATAAAGGGGTCCCTTCCAACATTAACGTCAGTGGCGACATCGAAGTCATCTCGCTTGCACCAAAATATTGAATAGGTCCCACATAACGGTAGTGATCTTCAATCGCCCAAGCAGGCGAATTTTGCATAAATAGACGATAAGGAATCCCGCTTAAATCCACACACGTCTTGCCAACCACCGGTTTCATACTTCCATTTCTACATTCCAACTGCATCATCGAAACTAGCGGAACTCCTTTGGGCTCCCACTCCAAAGCACAACGTGTTAGGCCCTTCAGCGCTGCCATATAACCGTTACAGGCAAAGCGAGCTAAAAGCGCAGCTACAAAACCTAAAGCATAACAGTAATTAGCATCGAATAACGAAGGAGCGCAAGACCTTGCTTCATACCCGCAAAAATGAGGCTGTGCATTAAATTTCCCGTTATACTCCCCCCTTTTTTTACGTCGCTGCAACTCTGTTTTAGTAAGCGCAATCAAGAGACGCTCCGATTCAATTTTAGACACCTGAACATTACCATGAGGATCTTTCTCAAGCAAAAGCTGCCGCTGAAATTCCAGAGGCAGCAATGCAAAGCAATCCAGAACATCTCCTTGTAGATGTTTGGCCACATCCTCTTTTTGATCTCCAAATTTCTTAATTTCCTTAATCAACAGGCCAAAATCTTCAATAAACTCCACTATACCTTCCGGAATTAAAATAATTCCATATTCTTTTCCCAATCTGGAGCGCTCGCAAATGAGATCGGCTATTTGAGCCACTACCTGTTTTAATGTTTTCCTGTTTGCAGCTATCTCTTCACCAATTAAAGTTAAATTAGGATGTGCCTGAATAGCTG
>CALBHK010000287.1 GCA_937894565.1 uncultured Chlamydiae bacterium | reverse complement strand
AACTTGGCTGACTAGGGAATGTTTTTCGTAAAGCTATTTATGCAATTAGACACTAGCAAAGGGAAATTCACTAGTTCCGACAACTGCCAACGAACCAGCCATCATCAAAAACATTGCCATCAGTGTTGCAGAGCTGCATCATTCCACCGCGCCATTTGCCACGCAAGCATCCGATATGTTTACGTGTATTAATACAAAATATAAAAAACTCAATTGTTCCGGCGAACTAAAAGATCTATTAGAAGATAGTCTGCAGCATATTAAAAAAATAGAACCTCATCTTCAAAGTCTTGAAGTGGCTCCGGTTCCCTGCCACAATGATCTTAATCCGGGAAATATTTTTACAAACAATGATCAAGTGACTCTGATAGATTGGGGCGATTCTTCATTAGGCAACCCCTATTATGATATCGCAGCCTTTTTTGTTTTAAATATGATTGAACCAGAGAATGAAAAGCTATTTCTTCAACAGTATGATGCAAAACTTTTAAGCCCTCAGTGGCAAACAGACATGGAATTATACAAGCAGGTGGTCTATTTTGAATTTACCCTAAATCTTTTATCGGGCGTTCAGGCAGGTAAAGGTGAGTTACTTCACGCACCACATATCCCGCAAGTTAATAATGTTAATTATTACCTTACTCTTCTGGCTAAGCGAGAAGTAGAAATTGATAGTTCTTTCTTGTATAGCATGGCAATTGCTTCACTGAACAAATTAAAACAAGGACGATTACATTTATTATAAATCCACCTCTGAGTACTTTCCTAAGCCGTTTTATGATAGTTTTTTAATCACCCTGATACTCTAAATTTTATCGTTAAAAAATTCTTGCTTGACCCTCACGTTACGTCATTTCTTATTATAGAGTTAACCTTTAAAATCAAAGGGATATTAAAGGAGTCGATCGATGGCTTATACAGTTACGAGATTAGCAAAAATTTCAGGAGTCAGCATCCGCACGCTGCACTGGTATGATGAAATAGGGCTTTTAAAGCCCGCCTACCATGGCAGCAACGGATACAGATATTATGAAGAAGAGCAGCTGCTCCTTCTGCAGCAAATTCTGTTTTTTAGAGAGCTTGGGTTCGAGCTCAAGCAGATAGAAGCCATCCTGAAGAGAAGCGATTTCAACAAAATTGTGGCTTTAAGTGCTCACCGCAAGGTTTTGGAAAAAAATGTGGAGAGGACAAAAAAGCTTATTAAAACCATCGACAAAACAATCGAACATTTAAAAGGAGTGAAAAAAATGAAAGAATCTGAAATCTACCTTGGATTTAACAAAGAAAAGCAAAACGAGTATCAGAAATATCTGATCAACCGTTTTGGAGAAGACGCAAATTCTTCTATGGAAGAAACTTTGGTCAATTTTAAAAATTTAAGCAAAGAGGACTTTGAAAAAAGCAAAGAGGAGTGGAATAACATCTGTAAAGATCTTGCCAAACAGCTGAAAAAGCAGGCTAGCGCCGATTCTTCTGAAGTTCAAAAAATCATTCGTAGACATTATGAATGGTTAACAGGATATTGGACTCCAGATCGTAGCTCCTACATCAATTTGGGAGAACAATACATTGGCTTTGAATGGAAAGAAGCTTTTGAAGCTAATGACTCCAATCATCCCCAGCTGGCGCGATTTCTTGCAGAAGGAATAAAGATCTACGCTGAAAAAGAACTATCTTAAATAATGGCAGCCGGCTTTAAGCCGGCTGCTTTTTCTTGACTGATCATCTCCTAGGACTGTAGAATAGAAATATAAACATAAATTATAATGAATCATCCTCTACCTAAAACTTTATTTTCTTTTATCCTGCATTTTCTAAGACCGTACAAATTAATTGCTTTTGTTTTTGTTTTTGTTTCCATTCTTGCCGGATTTTGGGGTCCTTTTAATAACATACTGATTAAATACATCATCAATATTTTATCCCAAATCGAGGCTAGCCATGATCTGTCTCTTTTAACCTGGCCTTCTATGTTGATTGTATTAAACTTTATAGTTTTTGATAACATCACATGGCGCACAATTGGATACATTAATTATAAATTTCAACCCGTTCTTAAAAACAAGATCATTAGCGCGATGATGGACTGTATCTTTAGTAATTCCCATCAATTTTTTCAAAATAATCTTTCGGGGCGCATTTCAAGTCAAATTATTATTCTTGCAGATAATGTAGAGCTTATTTTACATCGAATCACCCCCGATTTTATTAGAGGATTTTCATTATTGCTCACCTCATTTGCAGCAGCCTATTATGTTAATCCCCTATTTTTTTATATCTTATTTTTGTGGTTCATCGCTTTTTCTTCATTTAGCATTCTCATGTCAAAACGTTTAGTGCATCTAGCAGACATACATGCCGGCACCGAAACCGTGGTCTCGGGCCAACTGGTGGATTGTATAACGAATTATAGCAACATCAAAATGTTTTCCAGAAAAGAGGATGAAATTTCAAGGATGGGCCAGTTTTTGCTTGCCAGTCGAAAAGCCTTCCAATCAAAAGAATTTTTTATAGTCCTTTTATGTAGTGTTCAGGGATTGATGATTGCTACCATGATGGGGGCTGCCATCTATCTGCTGCGCTATCTATATGGAGAAAGTCTAATCACCATTGGAGACTTTGCCTTAATTTTAGGGCTTTCCATGGAACTAGGACACATGATGTGGTATACCATGTCGCGTGTGGATGAATTCAACCAGGCAATCGGGAAATGCAAACAAAGTCTATCTGCTTTAATCATTGAGCCGGAAATCAATAATAGAGCTGATGCATGTGATTTGGTGGTCAAAAAAGGGCAGATTACCTTTGAAAATGTCCAGTTCCATTACAAAGGATCCGAAACTCTTTTTAAAAATAAATCTGTCACAATTGAAGCAGGAGAGAAAATAGGATTGGTGGGACGTTCAGGTGGCGGTAAGACGACCTTTGCAAATCTTGTCCTCAGACTGTATGACATCACTAATGGACGTATCCTGATCGATGGACAGGAGATCCGTGATGTGACCCAAGAGAGCTTGCGCTCTCACATTGCTATGATCCCTCAAGACCCCTCGCTCTTTCATCGCAGTTTAATGGATAATATTCGCTATGGAAAAGCGGATGCAACAGATGATGAGGTTATAGAGGCCGCTAAAAGAGCTCATGCTGATGAATTTATAACTAAATTATCGGAAAGTTACGCTTCTTTAGTCGGCGAGCGAGGAATTAAACTTTCAGGGGGGCAGCGGCAAAGGATTGCTATTGCCCGCGCTATTTTGAAAAACGCGCCCATCTTAATTTTAGATGAAGCAACCTCCCAGCTTGATTCTATCACCGAAAATGATATTCAAGAGAGCTTGTGGAGACTTATGCAGGGCAAAACAACTATTGTGATTGCACATCGGCTATCAACACTTCTTCATATGGACCGTATTTTAGTATTCGATCAGGGAAAAATTGTGGAAGATGGGACCCATGCCAGTCTCTTGAATAAAGGAGGCTTATATAAAACACTGTGGGATGCGCAAGTGGGTGGATTTTTGCCGGAATAACCTTAAGCAACGCTAAATTGCAAGAGCTCTATTTAAGATGTTCGTCTAAGAACTCCAAAATCACTGTTGCGGCTTTCATTTGATTTTGCTTTTTCAAAAACCCATGTCCTTCATCATCAAAAATGAGATACTGATTAGGAATACCATTTTTATTGACTGCTTCAATAATTTGGTCCGATTCAACTTTTAATACTCTTGGATCATTAGCACCCTGAATCACTAAGAGAGGCTTTTTAATATTGTCTGCATGGAAGAGAGGTGAAATACTTTCCAAATAAGCAGTTTCAGTCTCCGGATTGCCGATTTTTTCATAAAGGGCTTCTCTGTGTGTCTCCCACCAGGAAGGAATGCTTTGAAGTGTGCGCACCCAATTGGAGACTCCAAAGATATCCACACCAATAGCCATTTCACCCGGCCTAAAAGCTAAAGCTGCTAAAGTGATATAGCCGCCATAACTCCCTCCCATGATCCCGATCTTATCCTCATCAATAGTGCCTGTTGTGATAAGAAAACGCTTCGCCCAAATACAGTCATCTAAATCAGCTTCTCCGTGCTTGTGATCAGCGGCTTTAAAAAAAGATTTTCCGTATCCCGAACTCCCCCGATTATTCACACTCAAGACAGGATAACCATGGTTGACCAGATATTGGATCAGGTAACTATACCCTATACGTGATTGACCGCCAGGTCCTCCGTGCACCCATATAAGAGCCGGCAGCTTCTTATCTTTTTGGATCTCTTTAGGTTTATAATAGAGTGCAGGGATCAAAGTTCCATCGTAAGAGGGATAACGAACAATTTCCGCATCCACAAGATCTGCAGAATTGATTTCAGAACTTAAAGAAGTGGTCAGTTTATGAAAACTCGAAGTCTCGAAATTATAATAGTAGAGATCACTTGGAGAGCGATCTCCATTCACATAAAATAGCATCGATTTCTCAGTCTTCGAAATGCTTACCTGCGTAATTTCCCCTTCAGGCAACTTGGGAAGTAATACCTTTTTGTTAGTCTCTTGGTCATGAATATGAATCACAGTTTTGCCATCTTCATTGATCCCTGTTACGCGGTATTTGCCAGTGTGTGAGAAACTACAGAAAAAAATGTCCCATGGATGACTTTCCACGACTTCAGTAGCTCCAGACCCTATATTCAAACGCTTTAGATAAATGAATTCGCTATCCTGATCGGTAAGATAGTAAAGATAGCGGGAATCCACGCTAAAATCCACAGGTTTATACTGAATATCGCCTTCATGAGGTGCAATATTCTCTAGCACATTTGCAGACAAGTCATATAAATAAAATTCTGAACTATTAGCGGATATTGTCTTCGTTAAAGCCACATAGCGCTTGTCAGCTGAGATGGCGCTAAAATTCAAACCACCTTGGTTTTGATAAAGCATTTTAGGCTGAAAAGTCTCTACATCCATTTCATAAAGGTCCATAAATTTTGGATCACGACTATTTGATAAGAAGAAAAAGCTGCTTTGATCTTTACTCCATCCAGAAAATTGGGATTTTGCATGAGCCCACGGGGTTAAATCACGAACGCTTCCATCTAAATTTTGCAGAAAAATATGATCCAATTCATTGCCAAGGCCATCACTCGCATACAAAAATCGCTCATCATTAGGGAATCCAGACAGAAGAATAAAAGAATGGTTTGTGGATGGAGTTAACTGCGTTTGATTTCCACCATCAACAGATATTGAATAGACGTTAAAAATCCCACTCTCGTCGCTAGAAAAGAGGATCTTTTCTTCATCGAAACTAAAGGCTCCCGCGCAATATCTCTTTGTATTTAAGAATTGTTCTATGGTGTATTTTTTTGCCGCAGCAGCTTTTATTTTAGAAAAACTGATTACACTTGCGCACAAAAAAGAACATCCTAGCAATCCCAATAACAAAAAGCTGATTTTCATAGTCATCCTCTTAAGTAAGCCCCAATTATGCTCGCTCAAGCCCTTTTATACCAGTTTTTTTCAGCGTAAAATTTAGAATGCCTTGACGAAACATTTCTCTGTTTACGGAATATCTCAAATATTTGAAAAAGTTTGGGTGAGTGAAATCGTAAAGAGAGCAAGCAAATAACTATAAAGAAGCACCTTGGGAGAGTGGAAAACTGTTCGTATCTTTATGCGATATTAAGCTTTCAACTCTGGTGTTTAAAGAAATTGAAAACATAAAATTCTGATTGAAAGTCTTCTATGATTTCAAATTGAAACATTCCTTTAGGACACAAAGTCAGCGAAATCTATGTTTTTCATGCTGATTTCGCTGGTTTTTTGTGTCAAATCAGCGCTATCTATTGTTTTTTTTCTAACTAAAGTTTAAAATGAATTTTACAGAAGGAACTTATGAGTACAATTTTTGGTAGAAGTAACGAACTTAAGACGCTTGAACGTTTACTCAATTCAAATAAAGCTGAATTTCTTGCAATTTATGGAAGGAGAAGAGTTGGAAAAACTTACCTGATCCATGAGTATTTTAAAGATAAAGGCGTGTACTTCTCGGTGACAGGAAGTGCTAATAGTAATAAAAAATTGCAGTTACGAAAATTTTACCGAGAACTTTTGAACATGTTTCCCGATTTGAAAGATTCTAAGGAGCCTAAAGATTGGGATGAGGCATTATATGCACTCAAAGAGGCTATCATAAAGATAGATGTGACGAAAAAAGTTATTATTTTTTTTGATGAATTGCCATGGTTAGCTTCAAATCGGTCTGGTTTTTTGCAAGCATTAGAATACATTTGGAATCAGTATCTTTCTCATTTAAATAACGTAGTTTTAATTGTATGCGGATCAGCTGCTAATTGGATCATAAAAAAAGTAATTAATAACAAAGGAGGGCTTTATGGCCGTCTTAGTGAAGTAATAAAGTTAAATGCGTTTACTGTGGACGAAACAGAAAAATTTCTTTTATCACAGAATGTAAAATTGTCACGCAAGCAAATTATTGAATTGTACATGACAATGGGTGGAATAGCAAAGTATTTGACGTATGTGCGCCCTGGGGATTCGGTGGCTCAAACTATAAATCAATTATGTTTCACGCCACAGGGTCAGCTTGTCGGAGAATTCAATAATCTCTACCAATCTCTTTTTGATGACTCTCAAAAACATGTCCAAATTGTTCGAGGATTGGCGGAAAAGAAGAGCGGTGTTTTTCAAAAAGACCTTCTAGAAAGTCTAAATATTCCTTCGGGTGGCCAATCCTCTTCCATTTTAGAAGAATTAGAGGAATCGGGCTTTATTGCCGCGTGTCCCGAATTCTCAAAAAAATCTAAAGATAAAAAACTTTGGCTGGTTGATGAGTATTCATATTTTTATATTTCTTGGATGGAATCAATAAAAGGCAGTATTGTCCTGGGCAATGATAAAGATTATTGGTTAAAAATGAATAGCGATCCACGTTGGAAAACTTGGTCGGGTTATGCTTTTGAGAGTATTTGCTTTAAGCATGTTTCGCAAATAAAAAAGAAACTGGGCATAGCCGCTGTTTTGACCAAGGAATCTCAGTGGTCATACAGACCGAAAGATAAATCTGAAAAGGGCGCTCAGGTCGATCTTATTATTGATCGAAAGGATGATTGTATCAATTTGTGTGAAATAAAATTTTATCACACTGAATTTACAATTGATCAAAGCTATGCTAAAGAGTTGCGACGCAAGATCGATGTGTTTCGAGAACAAACTAAAACAAGCAAAACGATATTTTTAACATTTATCACACCTTATGGACTGCGGAAAAACGAGTATTCTACAGAACTTGTTAATCGAGAGATAATTTTAGAGGATTTTTTTGATTAATTGACTCAAAAAAACCGAAGGTCTCTTACGAAACCTTCGGCTGAGAATGCCGACAATCGGACATTTTTTTTGGTCTAGTGCGTAAAATTTAGAATACCTTGACTAAACATCTCTCAGGATTGTAAAATAAGGATATGAACACACAGTTTACTAAAGCTCAAAAACTCATAAAGTCCCATCAAAAGCATTTATCCCATTTGGGAAGCCGGCATCTTGCCATTTTTGGTTCCACAGCAAGAAATGAAGCGAGCGAAACAAGCGACATTGATATTCTTGTTGATTTTGACACCAAGAAAGATCTATTTGTGTTTATCGATCTAAAATTTTATCTGGAAGATCTGCTAAATTGCGAAGTGGACCTCGTAAGTAAACAGGCTCTACATCCTGCGCTAAAGAAGAGGATTCTCAGTGAAGCCAAGCAAATCTTCTAGAAACTGGTCTTTTCGCATTAAAGACATTTTGCAGGCCATCGATAGCATTCAACAGTATACAAAAAACATGACAGCTTCTGAGTTTAAGAAAAATAAACTTGTGGTGGATGCTGTCATACGAAATTTTGAGATCATTGGAGAGGCAAGCACTCATATCCCGCATACTTTTCGAACTACCCATCCCCATGTTCCTTGGAAACAAATGACTGCCATGAGAAATGTGCTAATCCACGAGTATTTCGGTGTGAACCTAGGCACTGTATGGCAAACAGTGCAAACTAGGCTTCCAACTCTAAAACAGCAGTTGCTAGAATTGCCTACAGAGGAATGATAATCTGAAATTTATGTGCATAGTTACCTCAAGACCAACTAAACACTCTTTCCAAATGCCTCGGGATTTCTCGGGGCTTTTCGCTTTTTTTCGGGAGCGTTTCAATTGAAAACAGACGATATACGGGTGTATTTCGACGCTAGACACAAATTTTGCGATTCGATTACAAGAATTCTTTTCGCTAGATTACTTTTGAATTTTTTCTAGACGGTCCACTTCATTTTCTAATGCTTTGAGTTGTAAAAGTGTAAATTCTTCTGCAAATTTAACTATATCTATTTTGTCCCAGCCCATCATTGTTGCTTCTGGGTGTTTTTCTTTAATAAAGTCGTTGTAGGATGTGCTTTCCCAGTTTGACTGGCTTTTCCACTCTTGTTCATAATGCTGTTTTAGCACTACTTCCGCATCGTCAACGGTTCCTCTTTCTGACGCCATCAGAATTAAAATACCCATAGCAATAAACATTAAAGCAAGAGCCCCAAATGTGGGTACTAATACAGCGGTCGTTACTATACCTAGTATTGCACTTAAGCTAAGGAAAGCAATTGCTCCGCCCGTCAGGATGGCGGCGGCACCAAATCCAAAGGCGCTAAAACCTTTATTCCCTCGCATCTGAGTCACAGCTTCTCGTATATGCTGAGGACTCTTTATAAAAGGAGACGTTTTTAACTTTTGTATAATAGTTTGTTTCTGTTCTGCCTGGCTTAAGGTTTTTTCTCCTATTGGGAGGTTATTATCTTTTGAAGTAATGCTTTCCATATTTATATCTCCTCATTCAAAACTTAAATTACAGAGCATCCAAATACTTTTTAGCTTCTTGCGCCAATATGTCTCTTTCTTGACCTTCTTCCAGCTGTTCGGATATTTCAATGACCCTCATAAACAACTGCCCGGCTTCATACAGATGACCTCTTTCAATTAAGAGGTGTGCCAGGGGCAAATAGGATTCAATCAGATGAGGTTTGAGTGCAGCGGATAAAGAAAACACAACTGCTGCTTCCGCATCTTTGTGCATCTTTTCAAAGCAAGAGCCTAACGCAGTCCAAAAATCGGCAACTCGAGGATGTAGAACAAGAAGATAGGTAAATACCGCTCTGGCCTCTACATAGTGCGCTTGATTAAATAGATCAAAGCCCCCCTCATAAAGATGATACAACTCTTCTGCCCCCATCCCAAAAGCTTCGGCCAAAACCACCTCTTTATCGGCTAAAGCTTTCATTATTTCTTCATTGTGCAGCTTCTTTAGCTGGGACTGAGTTAGAGTATATGGAGAAAGAGAGACACCTTTAGCTTTTAGCAGCTCAAGGGATAGGCTATAGCCTTTGGCAATATCCTCCTGCAGTTCATCTACATATTCAAAAATGTGCTGGCGTAGGGATTCTTCTAGTGCAGAACGAGGTACATAAGGAGAGTTAGGGAGGTGTTCCAGTTCGTCAATAATGACATCTGCAAACAAAGAAGAAAAATTATTATTGTTTTTCATAAATACCACCAGTTAATAACCAACTAAAACTAATTATAATTATAATTTTATTTTTGGTCAAATAACTCAAAATAACTCAAAATTCAGAGATTTATTGACTCTAGATTCGGAAGCTCTGGGCGCTTAGCCTTTTAAAAAAAGGCACTTATGAAACAAGCAAGCAAAGCTAAGCCCAAAGAAAGAAAAAAAACACCATTTTTTCAGCTTTTAGTTACCTGTAGATTCTTTTATGCGATTTCATAAGCCCCTAATCTCTTTATTTAACGCTTTTAACTCCCTTAAGAAAAGCCTCTCCCTTCTGCGTTCGGCCTTAGCAAGTAGGGTAGAACACCCATGGGTTTCTTTTTTGTAGAGGCTACCCCCATGCATCTTGCAGCGTCCATTTTTCATGCCCGGCTGGCTACATGGGTCACCATTCTTCGTACGGCATTTAGCTCCACAAAGTTTTACTCCCTTAATTGGCATTTGTTATTTCCCCTTTGGAGACGTTAATTCTAATTAGCCACAAATTTCAATAGGTGCCATTGAGTTGGAAACCACCTGTGGGCTGTTGTAATTATAGTTTACAGTAATGTTTTGCACGCTGCCAGAGCGTTTTTTCTGTAACTGTTGCATGGCATCCATACTAAACCTTAGCATCTTTAATCCAATGTGTTGATCGGCGAGATATCCTTTAGCAAGCTTACGCATC
>CALBHK010000286.1 GCA_937894565.1 uncultured Chlamydiae bacterium | reverse complement strand
AATACTCAATATTCTCTTCAAGTAATTTAATCACAACAACGGAGGTATGAGTGGACTGCGCCTTTTCAAGTCGATTCTTCTCCTGCAATAGACTACCTAGATAGACATCTCGTCTGCCTAGTAAAGCTTTTAATAATCTGACATTAATCTGACATTTTCAGGTTCAGGCTGCCATATGATTAACTTTGCGGTGTAACCATAACGTGAAAGAGCTTCACTATCAGCTTTATCCGTTTTATTTAGCATGGACATGCCTTTGGCAAAGGCTCTTACTCGTGAAGGATTAGCCACACAAACCTTTACACCTGCATCATATAGATAATATCCCAAATTCTCATGATAAACCGAAGTCGCTTCCATGATTGCTGTCACTTGATCAGGTTCAATTTTAAGAGTGATTAGCCATTTGAGCAGACTGCCAAAGCCACTTTCTGTATTAGTAAATATTTTATTTTTTCTTTTTCCAGTCAAACCTTGAGGGAAAATGCAACAATCTATTTTGGTTTTACTGACATCAATACAGAGATGGATCCGTAAATTTGAACAACTCCTATAAGTGATATTTTGCTCCCCAAATGATGTTATAAACATCAATATATGGAGTATTTTATGGCACGTAGACCAAGAAGAAATCATTCAAATGATTTTAAAGCTAAGGTAGCACTTGCTGCGATTAAAGCAGAAAAAACACTTGCTGAATTGAGTGCTGAATTTGATGTTCATCAAAACCAAATTATCGACTGGAAAAATCAACTGATTTCAGCTTCCTCGCAAGCTTTCGATCAATCAAAAGCTCCAACAGAACCACCCATCGATCTAAAAAAACTACATGCAAAAATCGGTGAGCAGGCATTAGAAATTGATTTTTTAGAAGGTGTGTTGAAGAAACTGGGCCGCTTCAACCACAAAAGTTAATCGATGACTCACTTCAGATTTCAGTATCTAAGCAAGCTCAGCTGCTGAAAGTCTCCCGTGGTTGTTATTACTATCGCCCAAAACCTGTGAGTGCATCAGATCTGAAGCTGATGCGGTGTATGGATGAGTTACATATGCAATACCCTTTTGCAGGTAGCCGGATGATGCGTGATTTGTTGAATCGTCAAGGACATCATATAGGACGACGTCATACACGTACTTTAATGAAGAAAATGGGCATTAATGCGTTATATTGCAAACCAAATTTAAGCCAGGCTAATCAAGCTCACCGCAAATATCCATATCTGCTCAAAGGATTGGCTATTCAGCGCAGTAATCAAGTGTGGTCTACGGATATAACGTATATCCCTATGGCAAAAGGCTTTGTTTATTTATGTGCTGTGATTGATTGGCATAGCCGCAAGGTACTTGCGCATAGAGTATCGATTAGTATGGAGGTTACATTTTGCATAGAAACATTAAATGAAGCTATTGAAAAATATGGTCGACCTGAAATATTTAATACAGACCAAGGCAGTCAGTTTACCAGTGATGCATTTATTGATGTATTGAAATCAAATGGCATTCAAATCAGTATGGATGGTAAAGGTCGATGGGTTGATAATGTGATGGTTGAACGATTATGGCGGAGCGTTAAATATGAAGAGGTGTATCTCAAAGCTTATAGCAGTGTCACAGATGCGAAAAAGCAATTGAGTGCATATTTTGAATTTTATAATTTGAAACGACCTCATTCGAGTCTGGACAAAATGACTCCAGATGAGTTTTACTATGACCAGCTACCACAACAAAATAAGGTAGCTTAACTAGAGCAGAGTATCACTTATAAATAAGCTTTTAGTTGTTCAAACATGTGGGACCACCTCTTGATTTCATTTTAGAAGTAATGAAATTAGTATCTGTTTGTAATGATATTTTATAAAATTCAATATTAGATCTGCAGAGAAAAACTTATCAAACGAAGTATTAAGTTAATCTTTTTCTTCAACTTCTTCCTTAAACTCAAACAAATCATTCATCGTACAGTTAAAGTACTTACACAACTTATCGGCGACTGGTAATTCAATACGTACAGCACGGTCATAATACATACTTGTGAGCGTGTTGCGATTGATACCTGTTGCATGCACCACTTCACTTAATTTTAAAATTTTTCTATCGCCCATGAGGCTAGATAACTTACAAGTAATCATATTTAAATTAATTTACAAAAAATAACTTGCTGCGGGTTATTTAAAGTTGTTGCCTGAGTAATACTTTGCTAAAATTAACCTACAGCAGGTTATTACAACTTATAGAAAGTATATTTTATCCATTTCAACTAAATTATAACTTTTTAAATATAAGGATTGAACCTGCATTAGATTATTTTGTGGAGAAGATCGGAAGAGCGTCGTGTAGGGAAAGAGTGTCTTCGCCTGT
>CALBHK010000285.1 GCA_937894565.1 uncultured Chlamydiae bacterium | reverse complement strand
TCTTTTAAGCTCACGATAGATCGTACTAGGATGTCTTTTTGTTAGCGGCAGTGTAAAAATGACCCCCTAATGGCATTTAAAAACTGACCCCCTTGGTTAATATAGCGGTCATTTTGGACTGCTCAACATGTTAACTTTGGAGCAAGCAGTGACAATCCAAATACTTCATCAGCAAGGTAAATCTATTAAAGCCATTACTCGTGAACTGGGGGTGTCCAGAAATACCGTACGTAAATATTTACGGCAAAACACCACACCTCAGTATCAGCGTATACAGCCTAGAATAAGTATCCTTGACCCATATAAACCCTATTTACTCCAACGTGTAAACGCAGCTCATCCTGAATGGATTCCTGCTGTTGTGCTCTACCAGGAAATTTTAAGGTTGGGATATCCAGGAAAGATCAGGATCTTGAGGGAATATCTTACAACATTAAAACCAGTTGCTGAACTGGAACCGATCATTCGTTTTGAAACCCAACCTGGCCAACAAATGCAGGTGGATTTCACCACGATTCGACGCAACAACTCGACTTTAAAAGCCTTTGTCGCAACATTAGGGTATTCCAGAGCGACTTTCGTGAAATTTTATGATCATGAACGTACCGATGTATGGATCGATGGTCTGGAAAATGCATTTCAGTTCTTTGCAGGAGTACCTCAAGAAATCCTGTTTGATAACGCTAAAACGATCATGATTGAACGGGATGCCTATCAGGAGGGGCAGCATAAATGGAACCCCAAACTGCTCGACTGCGCCAAGAAATACAGCTTTCGTCCTCGCGTATGTAAGCCCTACCGTGCACAGACCAAAGGCAAAGTTGAACGCTTTAATGGATACCTCAAATCAAGCTTTATTGTGCCATTGAAAGCAAGCCTGAAGACTTCGGGTTTACTGTTAGATGTTGATGTCGCCAATGCCCACATTGGCCGGTGGCTGCATGAAACCGCCAATCAGCGGATTCATGCCACCACGCAAGAAAAACCGGCTGTTCGACTGCAACAGGAGCAGCAAAAATTTACGCCATTACCGCAATCAGATACAGGTTCTAGCACTGTACCTGTTGCAGCAGCACAGCATGTCATGCCCTACGAGAGTTTGCAGCATCCCTTATCGGTATATGACCAGTTGCTGGGAGTTTCCTGATGAATCTGCAATACGACCGTATAGAGCAGCTTTGCCAAAAGCTCAATCTGCCTGCCATTGCATCACAATGGTCACATCATGCACAACAAACATTAGGTCAGGATGGAAGTTATGCCGACTTTGTTGAAGCGATCTTGACGCATGAATATGCTGCCAGGCAACAGCGCAGTCAGCAGGTACTGATGAAACTCTCAGGCCTGCCTCAAGTCAAAACCCTGGAAGACTATGATTTTAATTATGCACTGGGTGCTCCCAAATCACAGGTGGTCGAGTTGTTCAACCTGAGCTTTATTGCTAGAGCAGAAAATGTGGTGTTTCTTGGTGCTAGTGGTGTAGGGAAAACGCATTTATCCATGGCATTAGGCTATAAGGCCATCATGAACAATGTCAAAACCAAGTTTATTACCGCTGCCGATCTCATGCTGCAACTCAGTACAGCCTATCAGCAAGGTAAATTGAAAACCTATATGCAACGGGTGATACTCGCCCCAAAGTTACTGATTATCGATGAAATTGGTTATTTACCGTTTGGACGTGAAGAAGCGAATCTGTTCTTTAATGTGATTGCCAAGCGTTATGAAAAAGGCAGTACGATATTGACGAGTAACTTACCCTTTAGCCAGTGGTCCAAATCCTTTGCAGATGATGTCACGTTGACCGCTGCGATGTTAGATCGGTTATTGCATCACTGTCATGTGGTACAAATATCGGGTGAGAGTTATCGTTTGAAGGATAAAAAAAGAATAGGGATTCAGCCTCAGGTTGAAACTTAATACGAGATCAAAGGGGTCAATTTTAGAATGCCGTTGACACTCATGCTGTAACCTAAATCATGCATGTCATGTACCAATGAAGGTGCACCCAATCGTGCATGATGCTGCCAATATACGGCTTTTAAATCATTATATTTCTGCGCTGGATTGGCCTGGTGTTTTCGCCAGGCATAATAGCCTGAAGTGCTGACACCCAGGCATTTACAGGCAGAAGATACAGTGACTTCATTCACATCCAGATCTTGAATTACCGTGTACTTTTCTTGGCATGATCTGTCAGAAAGTACGCATGCGCTTTTTTTAAGATGTCATTGGCTTCCCTGAGCTGTTTGACTTCTTTCTCTAATTCTAAGATCCGCTGTTGTTATGGTGAAAGTTGACGTTTGCTTGAACCCACTAGATTGGCTTCACGAATCCATTTGTCTAAAGTTGAATAACCCACACCTAATTTCTGGGCGATTGCAGCTATAGGTTCGTGGGAGTTTGAAAGGGCATAATCAATCGCTTGCTGTTTAAATTCCGGACTAAAACGTTTAGCCATTTCTTGAATCTCCAAAGATTAAAGTTACGTTATCTTTAGAGGGACGTGCTGTCCATTATTTTGGCTAGGATCAAGATATTTGTGCAACAAAGCCGATTCTAACTCACTCTTGTATCGGATTTTATAAAATACAGCTCTGTACACGACAAATTTCATAGGACCCTTGTCCTATCAGGCTTTTTCTTTCTTAAAATTGCTAGCACTTTCTTAAATTCTTCTTTTTTTCCAAAACCAATCAAACGTAGAATAGCCATTTGAACATAGTCCAAACCGTAGCGAAATAAACTTACTGAAAGTCGTCCATGCTTCTTTATTTTTATCGCTTTTTTCCGATCATGTTGCCATTCACCTGTTAAATAGCACCAACAGAAACCGATAGCTAGCACTGCTATCAATTTCTTGACTCGTCTAGGGTCTGTTAAACGAGTATTTTCAAGATTGAATCCACGTCCTTTGAGACAACTAAATAAGGTTTCGATTTCCCAGCGTAATGCATAATCACGAATAGCAGAAGCATTAAACATAGGAGAAACAACAAGTAAAAGTTCTCCATCTTCTAATCGTAGCGCACTAATATACAGTTTCACTCGACCAACCCAAATACGTCGTTTACGACATTCAGTTTGACCAACTTGAAGATGACGAAATAAATCACTAATTTTATGATTCTTGGCTAAGTGATTGGTCACAATAAAGTTTTTTTAACACGTATACAGAAGTTAATGTCATTTTCAATTAACCATGTAAACCATTTCTCACCGATAAATTCTCTGTCTGCAAACACATTCACAATACGATCTTTACCAAAAATGGAGATAAAGCGTTGAATCAAAGCAATACGCTCTTTTGTATCTGAATTTCCACGTTTATTGAGCAATGTCCAAACAATAGGTATCGCTATTCCACGATAGACGATGGCTAACATCAAGATATTGATATCTCGTTTTCCCCATTTCCAGTTGGTTCTATCCAAAGTTAATTGGACTTTATCGAATGAAAATATATTGAAAATTAACTGAGAAATTTGACGATAATCGAAATACTGATCTGCAAAGAAGCGTTGTATACGTCGATAAAATGATTGTGGTAAGCACTTGATGGGTAAGGCTTTAGATGCAGAAGAAAGATTACATGTCTGTTTTACAATTAATGCAAGCATAATCAGTGTAAAACATTTTACATGTGACTTGTTCCACTTTAGATATTTGTTTAAGATGAGATGTAACTCATTGAAATGTGTCATCATATTCGTCGTCAGAAAACAAGTATTATGCCATTATTTCAATGAGTTATCTTTTTTTGTCGTGTACAAAGGTATATACTATTATTTAGAAAAAAGTTGTTGCTAACAATATTTTTTTATTTGTCTTTAGGGGGGCGATAAATTGGGCTTTGAAAATTCAAGTATTTTGGAAAAAAGTAAAAAATCTGAGCAGATTTTTATTAATAAAAAAATACAGGCAAGGGCTGTTGAGTCAGATCTTAAAATGGTTAAGCAGACTATTAAGCTTTTGTCGGAAGGTGGGGTAAGTGCAGTTACTTTAGAAGCTGTTGGAGTGAATGCAGGATATAGCCGAGGCTTAGTCACACGTCGTTATGGCTCTAAAGATAAATTGTTAATTCGTGTTTTGGATTATTTGGAAAATTGGCTTAATGAGAAATCTAAATTATCTACTAAAAATAAATATGGTTTGGATGCGATTAATAGTTTGCTTTTAAATGTGGCAGATGATGTTTATGTCTATCGTGAAAAATATCGTGCTTATTTTTGGTTGAGATTTTATGGGTTGGAATCAAATAAAGCTTTAAATGAATATCTTGTTAATTCACAGAGTGTGCGTGAATCAGATAATATTAAATGGTTGAAAGAAGCTTTGGTTTTGGAGCAGTTGTCTCGAAATGTTGATATTGAAATGGTCGCAGATTTTATTATGACTTCTTTAATGGGGCTGGTACATAAATGGATGGTCGATCAAAATTTTAATATTGAACTGAGATTAAGGCAGTTGGTTCATGTGCATTTAAAAAATATGTTCAACCATTCACATTTATATCATGCTGTAAATTATTGGGGGGAATGAGGTTATGCAATTCACTTCTTTAAAATGGATGTGTGTCGTATTGACATCAAGTCTTGTGGGTTGTTCTCAAATAACGCCTCTCCCAGAACATCAAGTGGCTCTGTCTCAAACATATCCATTGCAAACTCAAGGTAACTACCAAGTCTTATCTTGGGACAATTATGTTAATGATCAGCAGCTAATTAATCTTGTTGATTTGGCATTAGTGTCCAATCAAGATTTAAAAATTGCTTCATTACGGATACATGAAGCACAAGCAGCATATGGTATCCAACGTGCGGAGCTTTTCCCCAATATTGGCGGGAATGCAGGTATGGAACGTAATCATGTGCCTGCCGATTTATCTTATGTTGGCCGAGAAATGACGACCAGCCAGTATTCTGTTGGTTTGGGTATGAACCAATGGGAGCTGGACTTATGGGGGCGTATACGCAGCTTGAATGAAGCAGCTTTACAGCAGTTCTTTGCAGTAGAGAGTAATGTGCAAGCGGTACGCAACAGTCTTATTCAGC
>CALBHK010000284.1 GCA_937894565.1 uncultured Chlamydiae bacterium | reverse complement strand
GGTCCTTTCTTTACGTATCTGTTCAAGAATTTCATCAGCTTTTTCTGAGCTAATACCTATTTTTTCAAGTTGTTGAGGCGTTGCTCTTAGCAATGCACGGGGAGTGTTGAATCCCTCCTCTACCAGTTGATCAAAAATAAGTTTGTTTAATCCAGCCATAGGCTTGAGAGGTTGGTCTAAGGAGAGATCTTCTGATTCTCCCAGTTCTAATCTTTCTAGTTGTTTGTGTCTTTCATAGTCTGATTTGCGTTTTACCTCTAATTTATAGCCAATAAGTTCGCCATTGAGTTGGGCGTTCATGCCGCGTTTGCCAATCACCATAGGGTAGGACTCATCATCCACCACAATAGAGATCTCTTCCTCGACATTGTTAATGCTGATTTTGTAAATTTCAATGGGGGCAAGAGCATTTTGTAAGAGCTGTACAGGATCTGCGTTGTAGGGAATGATATCTATTTTTTCATTGTTAAGCTCTCTGACGATGTTTTTGACACGCATTCCGCGCATCCCAACACATGCACCCACAGGATCTATTTTGAGATCATTGGCTTTAACTGTAATTTTTGTTCGATAGCCCGGATCGCGTACAATATTCATGATTTCGATCACCCCATCATGAATTTCCGGCACTTCTTGAAGAAAGAGCTGGCGTACAAATTCTGGATGGCTACGGGACAAGATAACTTCAGCGCCACCAGATTCTGTATCCGTGACATCCAAAATAACGGCATAGACCTTATCGCCAATATTATAGAATTCTGTTTTGGGAAAGTTTTGTAAAGGCATGACAGCTTCTACTTTTCCTAAATCAACAATCATGCGGCGCCCTTTTGCAAAGCGCTTGACTGTTCCAGAAACCAACTCATGAATCCGATCTCGGTATTCTTCAAAAATAACGTCCCTTTCGGCTCCCCTTAGTTTTTGAGTGATCACTTGGCGCGCTTTTTGAGCTGCAATACGGCCAAAGTTTTTAGGTGTGACTAAGATGTCGATAAATTGACCAATCTGGCATTCAGGATCAAATTTTCTAGCTTCTTGAATTAAAATTTCTTGGGCAGAAACTTCCACTTCATCCACAATTTCTTTCTCGCAATAGACGTCAATATGCCCAGTTTTTGAATCAATTTTAACTGTTACATTGGAAGCGCCTTCTACACTTTTTTGTGCAGCGGCCTGAAGAGATTCTTGAATGGCAGAGATGATGAGCTCTCGTTTAATGCCCTTCTCTTTTTCAAGGTAATCAAATATGGAAACTAGATCTTTACTCATTAAATTTGCCTTTTTTGTAAGGAACTTATCTCATTTTATTGTGATTTTTGGAAACAGTTCTCTTATAAAAATCACTAATCTCATTCAATTAAGGTGAGTGAGAATAAGTTCATTAAACCCATTATACCCATTTATACCCATTATATAGGGCGTCTCTTATCTGTAAAAGGAGCCCATATTTTGTATGGGCTCTTCCTGTTGTTATCCTAGTAAAATATCATCATTTGAGTGAGATTTACCGCGCTCGCTATCTTTTTTTAGAGAAAGATAAATCGTTTTTTGCTCAGGATCGATCTTCAATACATACGCTGTGACACTATCGCCCACATTAAATAAATCATCTACTTTAACAAGATCTTTATCGGATAGTTCAGTGATGTGAATGAGTCCTTTAATGCCTTGTTCCAGATCTACATAAGCTCCGAAAGCGGTGATTTTAGAGATGACGCCGTGTACTTGTTTGCCAACAGGCATGACTTTATCAATCTCTTCCCAAGGATTACGTTCTAACTGCTTCATCCCAAGGGCAATTTTTGTGTTTTCCTTGTCTATAGAAAGGACCACAGTCTTGACCCTGTCTCCTTTTTTAAGGATCTCTGAAGGATGGGAGACTTTCTTTGTCCAGCTAAGATCAGAAATATGAATTAAACCCTCAATGCCTGGTTCTAATTCTACAAAAGCTCCGAAATTGGTAAGAGATTTGATTTCTACATCCACAACTGTTCCAATAGGGTACTTTTCTTCCACATCGTCCCAAGGATTGCGTTCAATTTGCTTCATTCCTAAAGAAATGCGTCCCTCTTCTTTTTGGATCGCCAAAACGATGGCAGAGACTTCATCTCCTTTTTTCACGATTTCGCTAGGATCTGTTACATTCTTCACCCATGACATTTCACTAATGTGGATCAGACCTTCAATGCCTGGCTCGATTTCAATGAAAGCACCGTAGGGGAGGAGGTTGACAATCGTGCCTTTAACGCGTGTGCCCGGAGCATAGCGGCTTTCAATTTCTTCCCAAGGATTAGACTCTTTCTGTTTAAGTCCAAGAGCCACACGTCCTTTGTCTTTATCAATAGAGAGGATCATGACTTCTAAGACATCATTGAGCTTGACCATTTCAGATGGGTGCTTGATACGTTTCCATGTCATATCAGTGATGTGCAATAGGCCATCAATGCCATCTAAATCCAAGAATACACCGAAGTCAGTGATGTTTTTCACAACGCCTTGACGGATGTCGCCAGGTTCAATGCTATCTAAAAGCTCTGCACGTTTAGAGATGCGTTCTGCTTCCAATAATTCTCTTCTGGAAACAACAACATTTTTTCTGTCGATATTGATTTTTAAAATTTTGAATTCGTATGTGTTGCCAATATATTCATCCAGGTTCTTAATGCGTTTGTTATCAATTTGTGAACCAGGTAAAAAGGCTTCCATTCCGATATCGACCATTAAGCCGCCCTTGACTTTGCGTAGCACGCGTCCTGTGACGATAGAGCCCTCTTCGCAATGCTCGCAAATGTGTTCCCACTGGCGCAATTTTTCTGCTTTTTCTTTTGAAAGAACAATTTGTCCATAGTTATCTTCTAAATTATCCAAAAGCACTTCAATCGCGTTGCCCAAAACAATTTCTTCCGGGTTAGAAAATTCGCTAATAGGCACTAGGCCCTCAGATTTTAGTCCTACATCTACAACCACATGGTCTTTGGTGATTTCAACAATGCTACCAGGTAGGATTTTGCCTTGGTAGAGATTTGCAGTTTCAAGTAAGGTGTCGGAGGATTTTCCATTTATTAGGTTGCGAAATTCTTCTGCTTCATGGGCGTCAAATGTGGAGTCATCGACAATTTTTTCTGGGTTCCAAGTTAGATTTACAGAAAGAGTTTCTTCTTTTAGGGTGGGTTTTACACCTGATTTTTTTTGTTGATTTGCCATTTAGGGTTTCTCCTTTATTGTTACAGCTCATGGGAGGAGTTTAGCAGCGAATAATTTAAATGGCAAGCTGTGAAAAGAAAAAAAATTATCTTGTGTAAGTTACAGATGAAGTGGCTGTTTCTTGAACGGTGATAGCGCTAAGTTCGGGAAGCTTGGGTTTTAAATAGTCAAAGATCCACTTTGCGATAAATTCTACAGAAGGGGAGTCTGTATTTAAAGTGGTATTTAGCCAGCAGTGATCTAAATAGGTGTCCACCATGGGTTTCACAATAGAGGCGATATCTTTAAAGTCGATGACCATCTCTCTTTTAGGACCCTCTAAAATTACTTTTTCCGAGGCGATTTTTACAGTCAATACGTATGAATGGCCATGGGGAGTGCCGCACTCTCCATCGTGGTGCATCAGCTGATGTCCGGCTTCAAAACGAAAAGATTTCTCGACGAGATACATTTGGATTTTCCTATACTTTATCAATTCGTCTATTGTAACATGAGAAGTAAAAAATGGGAAGAATCTTGTGGGGGGAAGAACGATTGTCATGAAATTTGGCGGGGCAGCAGTGGCCACACCTGCCCACTTTGACCGAGTGTGCGCCATTATCGCCCAGAAAAGAAAACATTACGAGCGTATTGCCATTGTTGTCAGCGCTATGGCCAATACAACAGACGACTTGATTGCTCTGGCTCTAGAGGTTAATCCTCATCCTCCTCAACGCGAATATGATATGTTAGTCACAGTAGGAGAGAGAATTAGCATCTCCCTTTTAGCGATGGCCCTTGCTAAACACTCTATTGCTGCTAAAAGTTTTACAGGTAGCCAGTCTGGAATTATCACAACAGATTGCCACACTAATGCCGAAATTCTTGAAGTGCGTCCTCATCGACTTGAAAAGGCGTTTGAAGAGGGTTTAGTTGTGATTGTAGCGGGGTTTCAGGGGGTGAGTAAAAATGGAGAGATCACCACTTTAGGCAGAGGGGGATCAGATACCAGCGCTGTTGCAATAGGGGTTGCAATAGGTGCCGAAGTAGTGGAGTTTTACAAGGATGTTTCGGGTATTTTTGAGCGTGATCCTAAATCTTTTGCCGATGCTAAATCGTTTGGTTCTTTGGATTATGACCATGCTTTACAAATTGTCAATGAAGGGGCATGTGTTTTGCATTCCCGTTGTATAGAACTAGCAAAAAGTCATCAACTTCCCCTGTACGTTTGTTCATTTATTGAGCAAACAAATGGGACTATGGTTAAATAATATTATTTTAATTATAATCTGTTATAGATAAACTAACTAATTTGGTGTTATATGGAAGATTTCAATTTACATAGTAATAGCTCATTTCTTAATAATAACCCGATTACTAATGACAACAATATTCCAAGCCAGTCAAATTCTGGCACTGCCAGTCTTACCAAAAAAGAACCTTTGGAAGAATCAAACATTTTAGCTTGGATTGAAAAGTATTATGGGAAGGGAGATCTTACCCTAGTTGAATTAAACCATAGTTTTGGCGAGGAGTGGATTTTAGAGGAGAAGGGAGATAAGGCTTATTTAGCGCGGACAGTGACTTGGGAACTGACGATAGGCGGAAAAAGGCACGTTTTAGAGCAAAAGTTGAAAACAAGTGTAGAATACCCAAGTGGGGGAGCTCTTGAGCAGGAAAAAGCTTTGCATCGCGCTAATTTTTGCATTCACCTTTATACAGAGACATTAATGCTTCCAGTGAAGGGAATAGGTATGGCAGGTTTTAAAGCGGACGAGTTGGCAAAGGCTACGATTCTTAGATTTGATTTTGGACAAAATCAGGTTTTTAGTAAGCATACAGTTGTTAAAGTGTATAATCCTTCTAAAGGAGCATCTCAGCCAGATTATTGCCTTTCTGTAAAGTTGGGGGATGATATAGAATCCATTTTTCAAGATGCTGTGGGAATTAGAATTGTGGGCTCAGATCAGGTGGAAAGACGTTCCGGATTTAAAGCAAGGAAACTTCTTAATGGAGACAAAGAGGTTATTTTACTTGCTCAAGATGACAAGAACAACTACATTGTGAGTGATCAAGAGTGTATAGAAGTCAGAGAGCTTTTATCTGAAAAAATCATGAATGCACGCTTTGAAATTAAAAATGCCGATTATATTCTAAATCGAGAACCTGAAAAGGGGTTTAAATCCTTTTTTAATAATGCAAAAGAAAATGTTAAAGAGCTTTTTGGTATGTCAGATTTAGAGAAAAAGCCTCTTATGGAGCGCTTGGATCAAGTGCAAAGTAAAATAGGTAAAGTTGGGCAGGATATTAAATCAATCAATGAAAAAATTAGGCAAAAGCGAATAGATTCTCGAAGCGCGCAAGGAGATGTACAAAAGCAGAATTCTTTGAACGCTCAAATTGTATCTCTACAAGAAGAAAGGGATTCTTTAACGGAGCAAATTAAACCTCTTAAAGAAATAAGAGATGAATTAATGGAAACTGCAGAAAAAGTTTTACATCAAATGACAGAAAATCAGATCGTTTTTGAAAAAAATAGTGAGAAATTATTAAGAGTAGCTGTTCATTCTTTGTATCGAATGGCTACGGAAATTCTAAAAGCTAAGAATGAAGGTAAAAATCCAGATGATCATGATTATTACTATGCGGACGATTCAGTAAGTAATGAAAACTTAAACAGTATCAGTATGAATGATCAACAGCGCTATAACGCCTTACTGAAAGAGCT
>CALBHK010000283.1 GCA_937894565.1 uncultured Chlamydiae bacterium | reverse complement strand
CCGAAGGACTAACAGTGCAACAGCCCAGGGCAACGCCCTGGGTATGAATGGGTTAGATATCGCAGCCTGAAGGGCTGCAAGAGTTAGCTTGGGTGTGTATGCCTGTCCATCCTGTTGTTCTTTTTTTTTATGTTTTGTGATGCGTATGTTACCTCTATCCTGTTCTTCTTGTTTTCCTCTGCGTTTCCTCAGCGTTCTTTGTGGCTCTGCGGTTAACTCTTCTTTGTTGAACATTAAAAGACAAAGAATTAATTTAAAACCTAAAACAATAACTTATGTAGCTTAATGACCAGCAAGAAAAACATCTTAATTACAGGGGCCCGTTCCATTTCAACGCTCAATCTGGTGCGTATTCTCTCTAAAGCCGGCCATCAGGTCTTTGTCGCTGACACTCAGCTGCTGCACCCCACCTACTTTTCTTCTCTGGTACACAAAGCTTTTACTTATCCCAGTCCCAAAAACAGCCTTCTTTTATTTATTTCCACCCTTGAAAAGATCATTAAAGAAAATAAAATTAATTTTCTTATTCCCACCTGCGAAGAGATTTTTTATATAGCCAAATTTTTACCTCAATTAAGCAAGCTCTGCCAAGTTTTTTGCTCCCCTTTTGAACAAATGATGCGCCTGCATAACAAATGGAGCTTCTTTGAACTGCAAAAAAAACATCAAATTCCGACTCCTGTAAGCTTTCTTATTCATCAAACAAGCGATCTAAACAATCCATTATTACCGGATGAGTACATCCTTAAGCCCGTTTTTTCAAGGTCCTCGCAATTTGTCAAAAAAGTTCAAAAAAACAAAGCGCCTCCTACATTAGAATACTCTCCAAACAACCCATGGATGGCCCAAAAGTGGATCTATGGGAAACATTTTTGCTCCTATTCTATCTGCCATCAAGGAGATCTTACAGCTCATAGCTGCTATGGTGTGCGCTTCACAGTTGATCAACACTCCTGCATTTCCTTTCTTCATATTGAGCATCTCAAAATTTTTGAATGGGTCAAAAAATTTGTCCATCTTGAAAATTATACCGGACAAATCGCCTTTGATTTTATTGAAACAGAAGAGGGGGATTTATTCGCTATTGAATGCAACCCCAGGACCACAAGCGGACTGCACCTATTTAATGAACATAAAGAGATACATGAAGCATTTTTTGAGCCTGACTATCCAACGATTCAACCCTCTATCGGGGTGCAGAGGCAACTATTTATCGGCATGCTTTTATTTGGATGGAAAAAGCATAATTGGCATTTAGGGCGGCTCAATTATTTTAAAGAGCTCTTGCTTGTCAGGGACACTCTTTTTAGTTGGCAGGACCCCCTACCGTATCTCACCCTCCCTCTCATGCTAGGTGTTTATCTATCCAATGCTTTTAGGACAAAAAAATCTCTTGTCAACTCTTTTACAGAAGATATTGAGTGGAATGGGGAACACACTGTGTGATTTTTTCTGACCGTCACGAAGCTGGCAAATAGGTCTAACAGAAAAACCAAGTAGGGGGGGCTGTTTTTTTCTATTAAAAAATAACCAAACGCCAATACAATAACATTTAGGAAGTGTGTATTTTGATTGCGAACTGCCTCGAATCCGACAAGTATTAGAAGATCCTGAGTCTTTTCTAAAACTTAAACGAGGTAAATTTATCGTTTTAGATGAAATACACCGCTTGCACAAACCCCTCTGAACTTTTAAAAGTGAATGAAATACTCTGAACTGCCGTACCTAAACTTGTCAATAAGTTTTTTTTCCACCATTGCTTCGAATACTAAAGGAAGCAAATACGTCTTAGAAGGAATGGGGACGCAATAGTCGCCTTCATCACCTTGAGGCTCAGGCTCCCCATGCACATATAGATAATAGTCACCTAGACAAGTACCAGTCTTATCACTCAATCGAACAAAGTCTTCTTCTAGATTTTTTCGAACAGCTCGATTAATTTCTTTAACAACATCGTTAATCACATCATTAATAGTAAAAGTAAATGACTCACCATTCAGAGTCATGTTATATTCACAATCATTATTCAATCCCAAAAAATCAGCATTAACAACATTTCCCCTCCCTTTTTTCGTATCAAGTTCAACATTAATTTTTTTATGAAACTGTTTATTATAAATCTCATTCATTTTTCCAACAACATGGTTTTTGCGCAGACAAGTCAGATGAGAGATCTTTTTTTGACGAATAGGATACAAACAAACCTTAGCTACAAACATTAAAGCCGGGATCACTAACGTCAAGTAGGACCACACAAGCGGATTACGCCAATATTGCTCATCTTCACTTAACTGAGCAACTTCTAAAAACTCCCCATCCGAACGCGCGATGGCCCCCCCAAAATAAAAATAATCATCTACAAATTCTAAAACGTGCTCCATCACACTCTTCTTATAACCCTGATGATTATAATCAACGGGAGTAAAAAAACCAAAATCACCTTTAAATTTAGCTAAATTATCCACAAGACCAACTCCTATATATTTATATCTCATAATTATTATACTATAAAACAAAAATAACAATCAACCCGACAAAACAAAAACAATAATCAACCGAATAGTCCGCACTTCACTGGTTAGAAAAATGTAATATTTTGATTATCAGTGAGATAAAAAATTACGTTTTTTCAACCTGCGAAGAGCGGAATATCGGTTGATTATATTTCATCTTGATTTCTCCCAAACAATCCATCAAAATGATGAGCATATGTGGAACTTTCGCGCGCTTAAATGGATAGATCTTCGGGTGGTCTTCATCATCTTTTCTTTGATGATCGTCAGCCTGCTCATCATTTCCAGCTATTCCCAAGAGGAGCTCATTGACCCTGGAGAAGGTGGCTTTTGGACACCCCTCGTATTTAAACAAATCCAATTTTTTACTGTCGGCTGGATTGCTTTTTTATTGGCCGCTGCTTTTGACTATAGTAAACTCAGAGAATGGACATGGATTATCTACTTACTGATGATCCTCTTTTTAATCGGCCTCTTTTTTACTCCCTCCATTCAAAGGGTACACCGCTGGTATAAAATCCCCTTCATCGGCTTTAACTTCCAACCTTCGGAATATGCTAAACTTAGCGTTGTCATTAGCTTAAGCTGGTTTTTAGAAAGAAGAAAAAATGTATCTCAATCGTGGAGCACTGTTTTCTTAGCGGCTTTAGTCGTCGGCATCCCCTTTCTTCTCATTCTTAAACAGCCAGACTTGGGAACAGCCCTCGTTCTTCTGCCTATCACCCTTGTGATCTTCTATTTCGGCAATATTCGCCCCTCCATCATAAAATGGATGTCGCTCATAGGATTTAGCACTCTTTTACTTACCAGCGCCATCTTTTTGCAACTGCTTCCTCACGAAGTGTTACGCCCCTATGCTACAAAAGTGATCAAAGAGTACCAGTTTGAACGCTTCAACCCCAAATCCCACCACCAAAAAGCCTCTATCACTGCAATAGGACTAGGCGGCTGGACAGGATCGGGATGGAAGAAGAGCTCCTATGCCAAGCAAGGGTGGCTGCCGGCGCCTTATACAGACTCTGTCTTCCCCTCTTTTGGCGAAGAGTTTGGCTTATTAGGGCTTATCTTTTTGATTTTTCTTTTTTATGCCCTTATTCACTGCATTTTTCAAGTCTCGGCCATGGTCAAAGATGCTTTTGGACGTCTACTCTCTGCCGGTATCGGAGTTTATATTGCCATGCATGTGCTTATTAACATCGGCATGATGTGCGGCTTTTTACCCATTACAGGGGTTCCTCTTATGCTGGTCACCTATGGGGGATCATCAGTGATTGCAACAATGACTGCCCTTGGAATTGTACAAAGCATTTACATCAGAAGACGTACGTGTTAGTATATTGTCATGAAAAAAATCCACCTCCTCCCCAATCTTGTCACAGCCTGCGGCATGACTTGCGGTCTTTTTGTTATTTTCAAAATGGCCACGATTCCAGCAGAACTTATTACCGAAGAGACCCTTATAGCTATTTCGGGTTTTCTTCTTTTGGCTGCTTTTTTTGATCTTTTAGATGGAGCGCTTGCCAGAGCCATGCAAGCTGAATCGGAATTTGGCGGTTTATTTGACTCGCTGGCAGATACTATTAGTTTTGGAGTGGCCCCCTCTTTAATATTTCTTAAAATACAACCCTACGATCCCGGCACACCGTACAGTTTTTTTATTACCTCAGCAGCTCTCACCTTTTCTGTTTCTGGTGTTTTAAGACTGGTGCGCTTCAATGTCAATGCTAATAAAATCAAAGGCAACGCAGAGCTAGAAAAAGCGAACAAACAAAATTTTACAGGCCTCCCCATTCCAGCAGCCGCTGCTTGCGCCGTCTCGTTAATCCTTTTTACTTATTCTGTCTCAGACTCACCTTTTTTTAACCCTACTTATCTTCAATGTTCTGCTATGATCTTTTTAGGCTATTTAATGATTAGCCGCCTCAAATTCCCCAGCCCCAAAACGCTTCAGATGAGGGTCAACTCTTTTCGCTCTGTATTCATAGTCGTACTCCTCTCTGTCATTCTTTTTTACGGCCTGCTACACCACTTCCCTCTGCTTTTTTTCCTTCTTTCCTGGAGTTATTTAACTATCTCTCTTATTCTCTCTTTTATCCGCATCTTAGCGGGAAGAAGATCTAAAAAATTAGAAGCTTTTGAACCGGAACCTGATGAAATAGAGGATGAACTATGAAAACACCCAAATATCAAAATGCAGAACTTGTGCACGGC
Organism: uncultured Chlamydiae bacterium; assembly: GCA_937894565.1. Classification (GTDB taxonomy): domain Bacteria; phylum Chlamydiota; class Chlamydiia; order Chlamydiales; family CALBHK01; genus CALBHK01. The sequence goes on along the minus strand of CALBHK010000283.1, from coordinate 7,227 downwards.
TTTCTTATAGAAAAAATTCAACCCGTTGAAGAGCTCAAGTGCGTGATGTATGAACTTGTGCACAAAAAAAGCGGAGCCAAAGTCATCCACCTGGAAAACGACGATCCCGAAAATCTCTTCTGTCTTTCCCTGCGCACCACCCCCACAACCTCTAATGGTGTCGCACATATTTTAGAGCATATTGTTTTGTGCGGATCGCAGCAGTTTCCTGTACGAGACCCCTTCTTCTCTATGATGCGCCGCAGTTTGAACACCTTTATGAACGCCTTAACAGGTGCCGATTTTACCTGCTACCCAGCTGCCACACTGATTAAAAAAGATTTTTACAATTTACTAAACATCTATTTGGATGCTGTTTTTCACCCGCGTCTGACACGTGAAAGTTTCTATCAAGAGGGATGGCGCTATGCATTTAAAAACGAAGAAGAGACAAGTGGTCTTTCTTATCATGGCATTGTGTTTAACGAAATGAAAGGCTCTCTCTCATCACCGACCACAAGACTTCTTGAGGCTCTTAATAGCAAGCTTTTTCCAACGCTTACCTATGGAATTAATTCCGGGGGAGATCCTGCCTTTATCCCCAAACTTTCCTACGAAGAGCTCTTAGCTTTTCATGCTTCCTGCTATCATCCTAGCCGCTGCCTCTTCTTTTTTTACGGAAATTTTCCTTTAGAAGAACATCTACAATACATTGGAGAAAAAATTTTAGACCAATACGACTCTATGACACCTTTCCCTCCCCTTCCAAGAGAAAAACGCAATAAGGCCCCTCTCTACCTTACCCAAAGCTATCCACTGCAAGAAGAGGAGATAGAAGATAAAACCATGACAGCGATTGGCTATCTCACTTGCCATATCCTTGAAGAAGAAGAACTTTTAGCCCTCCAGGTCCTTGAATCTATTTTAATGGAAACCGATGCCTCGCCTTTAAAAAAAGAACTGCTAAACTTAGGGCTATGTAGGCAAGTTCAAGCCTATTTAGATAGCGAAATTAGCGAAGTGCCTTTTGTTATCATTGCCAAAGGCTGCCATCAAGAAAGCGCTCAAGCAATTGTTGAGGCTACCTTACGCATTCTCAAAGAGATCGTAAAAAAAGGCATCTCTCCCCATCTTATTGATAATGCAATCCACCAGTTAGAGTTTCAACGTTCAGAAATTTCTAGTGGAGGCTACCCCTTTGGACTGCTGCTCTTTTTACGATCCGCACTTTTAGCCCAGCATGGGGGGGAGCCTGTAAATGGATTGAAATCGCATGAATTATTTAAAAAATTAAGAAATAAACTTAAAACAAACCCCGCCTACCTTGAAAGTCTTATTCAGAAACATCTCATCGATAACCCTCATCGCATCTGTCTTCAAATGAGCCCCTCCCTGACTTTACAACAAGAAGAGGAAGACGCAGAGAAACAACAATTAGAAGAAAAAGAAAAAACGCTTACCGAAAAAGAAAAAAAGGCCATCATTTCTCTTAATAAAAAACTCGCCACATTACAAAATAAGAAAGAAGATTTAAGCTGTTTACCGAAAGTAGAAATTCAAGATATTCCTTCTAAAGGAATTGATCATGCTCTAAAAATATCCCCCCCCCTTTATCATCATCAATGCTTCACCAATGGGATTCTCTATGCCAACCTCTCTTTTACTCTTCCTTTTATTGAAAAAGAAAAACTCCCTCTCCTACGCCTGCTCTCGACTCTTATCACTCAAGTAGGTTCAGGAGGATTAAATTATGAAGCGCATCTAGAGCGCCTTCAAGCGCATACTGGTGGAATCTCTTCCTCTTTATGCATCGACCATCATGTCAGCGATGCCACTTTCTACACCCCTCGATTGGAAATTTGCGGTAAAGCATTGCATCACAAGGAGTTGGAATTAATTAAAATTTTAAAAGACATTTCGACCACTCCTGATTTTACAGATAAAGAGCGTTTAAAAAAACTCATCGAAAAACAATACACGACCCTGCAGAGTAATCTCAATAGCAGCGCTCTGAAATATGCTATGCAGTTTTCAGCCAGTGCACACAGCACAGCCAATGCTTTAAGCAACCTCTGGTTTGGCATGCCCTACTTTCACTTTATTGAAAATCTAATGAAAAATTTAGATATCGATACATTGGCAGAAGATTTACAGACACTTGCGCAGTCCGTTCTCTTTAGCTCTTCCCCTGATCTAGTGATGACAAGCCAGGAACCTGCTAAAAAAGAGTGGTTGGAATCTCTTAAACGTCCTCTTCACTCCTCTACTCCCTGGAATCTTGGTTCTATGCAAGACTCTAAACAAAACAGGGCTGTCCAGATTGCTTCTCCCGTAGCTTTTACTGCTCTGACCATTCCAAGCGTTTGTTACCAGCATGCAGACAATGCCCTCTTAAATCTTGCCGCTCACATCATGAGCAATTCGATTCTCCACAAAAAAATCCGTGAGCAGGGAGGCGCCTATGGGGGAGGCTGCTCTCAAAATAGCTTTTTGGGAATATTCTCTTTTCATGCCTACCGAGATCCTCACCTATTTTCCAGCTATCAGGCCATGCATGACTCTATAAAATATTTAGCGAATGGCAAATTCAATCAAGAAGAAATTGAAGAGGCCATTTTTGAAGTCATGCAAGCTCTGGATTCTCCCATTTCTCCGGGAGCAAGAGCTGAAACGGCATACACCTGGATGAAGGAAGGGCTTACTTCTGCCCTACGCCAGGAATATAGGGAACGCATCCTCCATGCTAAAAAAAGAGAGATTCAAAGAGCGGTAGAAGAGCATCTTTTACAGCATTTCAATGAAGGAGTTTTAGTCAGCTTTGCGGGTAGCGAATTTTTAGAAATAGAAAAAATAAAAATGCAAAATACTGCGCATCCTTTCGAGTCCATCACCTGAAGAGATAAAACCAAACTCACTTGTGAACCCAAGCAAGAGAATGAAAGGCCACGAATTTGAAGGCAATATTTAAATTTATCCACCATGCTCTGTTGCCCAGTCTCGAAAAATTTGCAGCACTTCTGGTAAATTAAAGGGACCACAATTGCTTTCAAAAAAACCATCTCTTTTATCACAAAAAAGCCAATCATTTTCTGAACGCTCAATAAATACTTGCTTAAATTGTTTACCTTGAAGTTCGGTCTCTTCTATGTCAATTTTTATGGACCAACCTGGATTGCTTAAATTTCCTATCTGAACACCGTTACTGTGCTCCCAATCTCCGTCACAATTTTGATGGTACCAGTTCTGTAACCATAACATAAGGTCATCTTGTCTATTCATTTTCTGTACTCATTGTAATTTAGCATTATTTCATTAGCAAATCTAATGCTGCGGGTGGATAATGTTGAGAATTTATACCGGACATGATTGAAAACTTGGTTTTTGGCAAGGGAACTGCTCAAGATTTTTGCCTGGAGCAAGCGACATTGCCGTTGGCAAGGGGCGGATGAAGGTGAAAATTTTGATATAAAGCCGACGTAGTTAAAAACCAATTTTTCAATCACGTTCAGTATAATTGCTGGGCATGTCATATCTTTGAATCTGCAAAATTTTTAAAAATAGCAAGCACATCTAAAAGATTATGTGGTCCACAATATCCTAAAAATTTTTTTTCTTCGATTTTACAACGAATCCAGTCCAGGGAGTCATTTTCTATAAAAACTTTATTAAAATGAGCTTCTTCTAGATTCGTATCTTCTAAGTTAATCATCACAGACCAACCTGGATTATCAAGAGTTGTAATTAGAACATTTTGATTATGTTCCCAGTCCCCATTACAATTTTGATAATACCACTCCTGTAGCCACAAAATTAAATCATTGTCTTTTTTTTTCATTTTAAGGAATCTCCCATTCAAAAGGTACTCTAACATGGCCTGAGGATTCATGAATATGGGGGGTATTCACTACTTGATCTGTAATTTTATCATAATGACTTTTGGAGGTATGAGGTCCATCATATCTAACGCCATTCTGCCATGGATTAGGATTTTTAGGGTTATTTTGAGGCCAATACGTTTGATATTTATCTACTACTCCAGTTTCAGAATTTCTACGAAATACAGAATGAGCACCCTCAGCAAGTAAGTCTGGAATAAATCTATGACGAGCTCCCTGCTGAACCTCCTTTTTCACTATATTTATTTCAACTTGTTTAGCCCCCTGAAATACTAACTGATGGGTTTTTCTTGCAGTTTTGATTGCCAACGACTCAAATTCTTTTACAGCCTGTTTACCAGCTACTTTTTGTCCCCATTGCGTGAATTTTTTCACGCCGTAGCAGGCGGCGTTTTTGGCGAGCTTTGCTTCTGTAGATCCATTAAACAAGCCAATCGCAAGAGAGGTTCCCATTCCGGCGTAGTAAGCCATATTGGCATAAGAGTTGGGGGCTTCATAGGTGCCTAAGGCGAGTTCGCTGGCGCTCCAAGTAAAATCATCTACAAAGCCCCGAGTAAAGCCGGAGAACATGGAGCCTGCAGAGCTCAAAAAGTTAGAATAGAGTCCTGTAGGGTCAATGTGGGTCATTGGATTGTTATGCACATAAGCATACAGATTGGGGCCATCGGCAAAGCCAAGCGGATCAGGGGTCAACCAACGCCCGATAAAGGGATCGTAAACGCGTTTGGCGGCGTGGATAAGTTGAACATCCACATCATAGCGCAGGCCGCAGAATTGCCAGGGGCTATTAAAAGTGCCGTACGCACGGTTTCTCCAAAAGCGTTATAGCGGTAGGTGGCAATGGGTGCGTGATCTTTGAGAATGACAGCTAAACTGCCGCGATGATCGCGCAAAGTCGTATAGAGGCTATTGTTTTGAACCATTGCAATGACGCCCTTGCCTACAATTTTTAGATTTTCAAGGGAGCCTAGCTCTATCTCTTTGTAGTAGAGAAATTGTTCTTGCGATGTGGGGGAGGTGCGCGAAGAGAGACGCCCCAGAGCATCATAAGTATAATAAATATCGCCTGCAGAGGTGAGATGGTTAAGAGGGTCATAGCAATATTTAGTCTCATTTTTAGTTAAACGATTGCCATTAGCATCATAGGTATAAGCATGCTCAGCATCGGATAGCACTTGATGCAAAATGTTATGCTCATAAGATAGACCGTCTTTGCTTAAACGGTTGTGAATGGAGTCATAAGCATACGTTGTGGTATTTTCGTTAACAAGCTGATAGAGGCCGTCATAAGCATAGGCGATGCTGTTTTCATCGATTTTGGAAAAAATTAAGTTTTGAGCTGCATCATAGAAAAGCTGCTGGTTGTAAAAAGGAGAGGTGATCTGTGTCACCTGATGGTTTTGGTTGTAACTATAGGTAATGGGCACTTTGTCAAAAGTGGTCTCTTGAATAATTCTGCCCGCAAGATCATACACATAGTCATGGGTGGCATCGGTGCGTGAAACGCTGATCAGATCAGCTGCATTGTATTGATAGCTAATCTCGGAATCGGGCAGGATGATTTTTATTAAGCGGCCTAACTCATCGTAGCTATAGTGAAGAGTGGTGTGGGTGGTTTCAGATAAAATCTGATTATGGGCATCATAGGTGCGCACCACTTTTGTCTTGTTTATTTCGTCTTGAGCGCAAAGTAAATTGCCTGCAAGATCATAGCTATAGCGCACTAAAAGCTTGCCATCACTGCTTGATTGCTCGGCAAGCCTGCCAGCAGCATCATAAATATGAAAGAGAACCACTTCATCTGGTTTGGTGGTCGTATGCAGGCGTCCATTTAGGTACGTATGGGATGTTTTTTTCAAATCTTGTTCGGTAAGAGAAAGAAGGTTGTTTAAGGGATCATATTCCCATGCAATGATCGAACTTCCTGTTTCTTTTCCCTCATAAAAGATAGAATCGATCTGTCTAATCTTGTTACCTTTGGGGCTATACTCAATTTCTTGTTTAGAAAGTTTTGGAATTTCAACAAAAGTCACTCTTTTAAAAGCATCAAAGGTTTCAAGGGTAGTTTGTCCCAGAGGATCGATTGTTGTTCTGGTAAAGGGATTATGAGTATAAAAAAGTTGAGTCTGATTGCCCTCTCCATCGATTTTTAGATAAGGCAAATTGAAAGAGTTATAAAGTGTACAAGTTTCTATAAAGCGATCTGCTTCAAAGAAAACACGCTGAATAGAGGCATTGCCATAAAGATCATAGGTGGTTGTGCTCTTGCGGTAGACATTACCAAAAAGGTCTTCTGTGCGCTCTTCAATGATGCGTTTAAGAGGATCCAATATCTGAACAAGAATTCTTTCTCCCTTTGTTGTCGTAGAAAGGCGCCCCAAAGCATCATAGCCATAAGTCTCATTGATGCCTGCACGTGTTTTAGAAATACATCTTCCCGCACTATCATAAGCATAGTGCGTTGCTATGCCACGCTCATCGATGGCGCTAATGAGGTTTTTTCCTTTATAGACATTGGTTTTAGTGGAAACAACCTTTTCTTGGTTCCAACGTGTTTCACTTAAAACACGTCCCAAATGGTCATAGGTATAGCTGACATGGGTGCCATCTTTTTCCCATTTAGTTTTTAAAGAGCCATCTACAAAGTAGTTGAACTTTTCTATATTGCAGTCCGGATAAGAGATCTTAAGGGGCTGATGGTTTATATTATAGCTTGTCTGAGTTGTATACCCGTCTTGATCGGTCACAATAATGGGATTGTTTTGAATGTCATAAGTTGTATAAACGCTATGCCCATAAGGGTCGATCTCTTGCACGCAGCGGTTAAAAAAATCATAAACCCACTGCTTCGTAAATCCTTGAGGATCAGTTGTAGAAATTTTATTTCCTGCTAAGTCATAAGAGTGCACTGTCACAAGAATTGTTCCATCTTCATGCACCTCTTTTTCTTCAATTAAGCGATCGCTCGTGTCATAGCTTTTATAGAGTTGCTTGCCGCTGCCGTGGAGCTCTTCAAAGATAAGATTGCGATTCTCATCATGGGCAAAGTGAGTCACACGCCCCAAGCGATCTTTTTTTTCTTTAATTAGAAAGCGCTCATCATAGAGGTGAGATTCTGAATAGGCGAAGGTATTTTCAGCATCATAGACTCTTTTTTCTGCTAATAGATCGCCTTTTACATAATCCATTTCAGTGCGTTTGAGTAATTGTTCTTCACCTGTGGTGAGATCTAAATAGAGCTTTTCTTTCACTTTGGGTTTTGTAAAGCCAAAAAGAGCTTTGTCCATTTGGGGAGTAATGCGTGTGATAAGGCGGTAGGTCACATTGGAAAGGTCATGGCAATCTAGATCGG
>CALBHK010000282.1 GCA_937894565.1 uncultured Chlamydiae bacterium | reverse complement strand
CTTAATGTTGCATTGCTTAAACCGTATTGGTCAAAACGGGCTGCAATCTTATTGCCATTTTTTAGCTTCCAGATCACGAAGTCAGAATTTTTTTCTGTGGGTTTGCCCAGTTTGCTTGTAACCGTTTTTAGTGAATCACCTACTGTAATCTTCACCCCATTTGCAGAAATAAAGTCATCTGCGAAAACAAATGTAGTTGTAGTAAGTAAACTTGCCAATAAGACAAATTTTGATAATTTCATTGAATAAGCCCCTTATTGAATTATCATTTTGATAAGGCTTTATTATTGGGTATGGAGTGGACAGGTTGTGTCCTTTTTTATTATTAACCAAGAAAATACAGACAAATATTGATTAGGGTCTGTTGACACTTACTGTTCATAATTAACCCTATAAAGGTAGCCATAAAAATATACAGGCTAAAGCAACAGAACTTTGATAATTTCTTTTGAGCTTGTCATATCGAGTAGCTATTCCTCTAAATTGCTTTAATCTACAAAACATATTTTCAACTAAATGCCTGATTTTATATAAATACCAGTCCATATGGTCATTGTTCGATTGGCTATTTGTTTTCTTTGGTATATTCGCTTTAGTCCCTGTTTTCCTGATCTGTTCACGCAGTGGTTCTGAATCATAGCCTTTATCTGCACATACCACTTTTGTCTCTTTTAAATCTAATGTTGATATTAAATCAGGTGCAACTTTAACATCATGTGTGGTTCCATCGGTAATCATGAAATCAATAGGATTGCCATGTGCATCAACAATCAAATGTATTTTTGAGGAGTTTCCTCCTACACTTTTAGAAATAGATTGATTCGCTATGCCGGCAGAATGTTGATGAGCACGTACATGAGAGCCATCAATAAAAATCCACTCCATATCGGGGCATGAGGCTAGTAATTTGAATAATCTAAGTAACTTACCGCTGCTTGACCAACGATTAAAACGTTTGAAAATAGAGTTTGAATGACCAAAACAACAAGGAATATCTCGCCACGGACAGCCTGTTCTAATTCTATAGAGAATAGCTTCAATAAAATTGCGTAAATTTGAGTTGTGGTGAATGGATAAATTACGCAGAATAACTTTCAACTTTTGCCAGTGTTGATCTGTCAGCATGGTACGAGGCATAGCGAATAGTAAAATTGGGTTTGGCGATTTGATTTTACTACTTCGCTATTTTTTTAAGCTAAAAGTGTCAACACACCCTAATAGGGTGAATTTAAACAAACGGCAGAAAAGTAGCGTAGGATTTTAGCGATAAATTAT
>CALBHK010000281.1 GCA_937894565.1 uncultured Chlamydiae bacterium | reverse complement strand
TGATGGGCATATAACCAGTGTAGCACTATAATGAAGAATAAATTTTAAGTATAGACTAGCGAGAATAAGATAGAGATTAAGAAACTTTTGGTAAAGAGCGTAAGGTTATTTAATGTTCTTCATTAAAGAATCAATGGTGTACTTATTTTTTTAATTCGCACTGAAAACATTGACATACAGTTGATATTAATAGTAAAATATTTTAACCTTATTAAACATAAAATCACCCTACGTTCTTGATTTAATCTCCTCGTGGTCTACAAACCTTAGAACTATATATCTTGTTTGGTATTATCCACCCAAGACCATCCCCAACAAACCATTTTATGTCTAAGAAAAAAATAATTATCCTTTCCTTCACATTAGCATCAAGTAGCCTAGCATTTGCACAAAAAAGCTGCTGCTCTAAACCCGAATCCACAGAAGCATTTGCTATGCTCACCAACGACAAAAAATTTGTGGCTACCCATTTAGACCCTACTCCTTTTACTTTATCAAATCCTATAGGGCAAAACATCAGTTTTAAAACTCCTGATGGTAAAGAAGGTTACGCTTATGAGATTAAAGCAACAACACCTACTAATAATTACATATTTGTTATCCACGAATGGTGGGGCTTAAATGATTACATCAAGCAAGAGTCGGAAAAACTATTTTCAACTTTAGGAAATGTAAATGTGATAGCAATTGATTTATACGACAAAAAAGTTGCTGCTGTAAAAGACTCGGCAGCCAAATACATGCAAAGTGTAAAAAGCGAAAGAGCCGAAGCAATTATTAAAGGCGTATTATCTCATGTTGGCAACAAAGCAAATATTGCAACCATTGGCTGGTGTTTTGGTGGCGGGCAATCGATGCAGGCAACATTAACAGTGGCAAAGCAAGCTGTGGCATGTGTAATTTATTATGGCATGCCCGAGGAAGATGTTAATAAGCTGAAGACTCTCAATTGTGATGTGCTTGGCATTTTTGCCACCAAAGAGAAATGGATCAATCAGGATGTGGTGAAGAAATTTGAAGCTAACATGAAAGAGGCAGGAAAGAATCTGACCGTTAAAAATTATGATGCTGACCACGGCTTTGCCAACCCCAGCAATCCAATCTATGACAAGGCTGCATCCGAAGATGCTTATAAGAACACCGTAGAATTTTTTAAAGCAAGATTAAAATAGTTTGATGATGATATAATTTGAAGATGAGACCATTGTGTTTCATCTTCAAATTATAATATCGATCATACCTCCCAAATCACAGTTCCCTCTTTTGCATGGTACCAGGTAGGATACTTGGGCACGTGAATTTTCTCTACTTCATTGCGTTTTACTTTCATGGTAGGTGTCATTAGCCCGTTGGCAATGCTCCACTCTCCTTTCATGATCACTGATTTTTCTAATTTTTCGTATGACTCCAGTCCAGTGTTTACGTCAATTAGTGAAGTAGATATACTTTGGATGAGGTCTTCTTTTGACTTTAGCTTTCCAGCGGCTGATAATACGGTTAGCGCTATGGGTTGAGGAATGCCCATTCCCACCACACAAACTTGTTCAATATCAGGATTGGCCAAAAGTTTCATTTCAATTGGCGAAGGCGAAACATATTTGCCCTTGTCCGTTTTAAATTGATCTTTAATCCTACCCACAATAGTTAAGAAGCTATCACGATTAATTTCTCCTCTATCACCTGTTTTTAAATAACCCTCTTCATCAAATGCTTCTGCTGTAAGTCCTGGCTCTTTGTAGTAACCTTTCATATTGCTGGGCCCTTTTAATCGCAGCTCACCATCGGTAGCAATTTTTACTTTTAGTCCGGAGAAGGGCAAGCCCACAGTGCCAAACTCATTTCGCTCTACGCGATTGCAGTGAGAATAAATGCAATCCTCTGTCATTCCTATGCCTTGCAGAATGGTTATACCTATCGATTCAAACCACTTCAGTAAGTCAACAGAAATGGGTGCTGCGCCTGAAAAAATATGAACTGCTTCAGAAAGTCCCAGCTTCTTTCGAATGCTCTTTTTAACGACACCATTTATAATAGGAATGAATAATAAGAAGCTCAGTTTCGTTTGAGGCATTTTTTCTAAAATCTTCTCACGGAACTTAGCCCAAATGCGAGGTACAGCAAAAAAAACATTGGGTTGCGTATCCGCCAGGTTTTTAGGAAATGTGTCCAATGACTCAGCAAATGAAAACAGACCACCACGATAGATTCCACACATTTCAATACCTACGCGCTCAGCAATGTGACTCATAGGCAGGTATGAAAAAAGTTTTGGCCGAATCGGAATACCCAACTCATCCATTGCCATTTTTGTAGCGTTAAAATTTCCAACGGTATGCATAACTCCTTTAGGATGGCCCGTGGTGCCAGAGGTATACATAATGCTCATCAAGTCATCGGCAGTCCAGTTGGCAAGCTGTGATAGCGGCTTTTCGTGTGCTATCATTGTCTCCCAGGTTTGACTTTCTTTCACGCCATACAGTTCTATACTGATCTTTATGGTATTGCCAGGGATACCGTCCTTTTGCGAAGCATAATCGTCCAGCTTACCTAGAATAATTGCTACTGAGCCACTGTGTTCAAGAATTTGACGAATCGATGGGGCTGTTAATGTGGCATACAACGGTACAGAGATATGACCTGCCATCATGATGGCAAGATCTGCCATGATCCAATGCGCACAATTTTTTGAAAGCAAAGCGATATTGCTCTTCTCAGGGAAATTCAGATTTCTAATTCCAGCAGCAATCTTTCGTGCTTCTTCACCAGCTTGTTGAAACGTCCATGTTCTCCATTGCCCATCAAAAGGCTGGCGAAGAAATACATCGTTTGGACT
>CALBHK010000280.1 GCA_937894565.1 uncultured Chlamydiae bacterium | reverse complement strand
TCGCAGCCTGAAGGGCTGCAAGAGTTAGCCTGATGCGTATGCCTGTCTATCCTGTTTTTCTTCTGTTCTTTTTTCTATCCTGCAAATTAGCCTGATACGTATACCTATTTCTTTCTTTTTTATATTTTGATACTCTAGGCTCTTATTTAACTAGATAGTCAACGTGATCAAGTTTCTCATTAAAGACAGCTCTATTTATGGTTTTGCAGAATTTATTTTTCGCGGCCTAAATTACTTCACCCTTCCCCTATTTGCCCTCTATTTCAATGTAGAAGAATTTGGCCTGCTTTCCCTCTCTCTTGTCGGCATTCAATTCTGCGCTGTTCTTTTTAATTTAGGTGGCATTACCGCCGGAGTGGGACGCTACTTCTGGCAGGAAAACTCTAAATTACTCATCTCAACAGGGCTCTACACTTCTATCAGCGTCGGTGTAGGGGCGGGTTTGATTTTACTTTTAATGGAACATTATCTTTCCATTGAAATGTTTCGCGCTTTTACTGGTTTAATTATTCTCAATGGTTTTTTTTCAGCTATCTACAGCTACGCCCTTCAGGTGTTTCGCTTGCAATTTACTCCCTGGAAATTTGCTCTGCATTCACTTTGGTTAAACCTACTTACTGTTATCTTACGGCTTTATGCTGTCTACACTCTACAAAAAGGGGTGGAGGGTTATTTAATGGCCTCTTTAGCTGCTTTTTTAGTAGCACTCCCTTTTCTGTTATTTTCTATTCGAAAAGAGCTGGGACTCTTCTTTAATTGGCCTCTCGCTCGCTCTATTCTCCATTTCTCCTATCCCCTGCTCTTTATTTCAATGGCACACTGGCTTTGCGCAGCTATTGATCGGATGATGCTCTTTGAAATGAGTACCCTTTTAGAACTTGGTTACTATAGCGTGGGGTTTAAATTAATGACAGTCATTCAAATGGCAATCATCGCTTTTAACCAAGCCTGGCATCCCCATGCCACTCGCTCTTTTGATGAACAAAGAGAACAATTTCCTCTTCTTTTTAAAAAGATCATGACCCTATGGAGTTTTTTTCTTGTTTTTTCAGGAGGAGCTTTGGCTCTTTTTTCTACAGAAATCCTCTTAATTGCTTTTCCGTCTAATTACTTACCGTCTCAAGAATGCTGCGTGATCTTATCAGTTGCCATGATTTTTTGGGGGATGGCGCAAATGAGCTCTCTTCCCATCTCTATGCACAAAAAAAATCACCTCCATCTAATAGCTGCTTGGCTAGTTGCCAGCCTTAATTTTGGATTAAACTATTGGTTAATTCCTCTTTATGGAGCAACAGGCGCAGCTTTTGCTACCACTCTTAGTTATTTATTCCTCACTCTGCTCTACCATCTGCTTTGCGAAAGAATCGAATCGATCCCCTTAGAATGGCCTAAATTACTTTTTTGCTTTTTTTTCCTCACTCTTTTCACTGCTACAGCCTTAATTTTGCAACGCTTTCCTTGGGAAATCAGCCATTTTTTTATAAAAATTGCACTTTTCACCTCCTTTATCGTTGGTAGCGGCTTCCTCTTAAATCGTAACGTCTTGCCTCAAAGCAGCGCTACATGCTAAGATCATACTATGGATACGCAAACAACTGTTGCTGCTTTTGATTTTGATGGGACAATCTCTTATCGAGATAGCCTTCTTCCTTTTTTAATATTCATAGATGGGCTGCCTCTGACATTGCTCAAATTTATCCCCCTTCTGCCCACTTTGTTGGGATTTCAATTAGGCTTTATTTCCAGGGAAAAAACTAAAGAAGCTATTTTTACTGCCTTTTTTCGTGGAAAACCCATCGAGCAGCTGCGCTTTCAGGGCGAACTATTTGCTGCTGATCAATTAGAAAAAGAGATCCGCCCGGAAGCTATAGATCACATCCGCTGGCATCAGCAAGAGGGCCATTTATGCATTCTTATCAGCGCTTCGCTAGACATCTACTTGCAGCCCTGGGCAGAGGCAGTGGGTTTTGATCATATTATTTGCTCTCAACTAGAAATCGATAAAGAAGATCGTGTTACAGGCCACTTAGCGGGCCCCAATTGCCGAGGAGAAGAAAAGGTGAAACGCCTTAAAGAAATTATGGGAGAAGAAAAAAATTACTACTTATATGCTTATGGCGATAGCGACGGAGATAAGGAATTGTTGGAATTTGCCGATGAGCCTTTTCTACGCTCCTCTTAACCTTTTTAAAACTGCTTGAGGACCAAAGGGGCCGCTAGCTTCTTTAAGAGGGGCAAATGTTTTTTCTCTCTCTTCTACAATAAACCCCGTTTTCTGACTATAGATCAGTAGATCAAAAATAAAACTCTCTAGCTTCCAGCCCATTTTTTCGCCTTCAATCCCTTTCATTTTCTTATAAGCTCGATGTAAAGGAAGAGGCTTATCAGCTACTGCTTCAATAAATTTCATATCAAAAGCAAATAAACTAATATTGGCATAGGGAAACTTAGCAATTTCTCTTACTTGCTGCCCCATCTCGCTATATTCTACTACCCCTATTCTATCCCCTAAGTTCACTAACACTCCCACCTTTTCCTCCGGATCAATGCGAGGAATTGTCTTTAGAGTCACTTGATTGCCTGCTTTAAGATGAGCGCCTATTAAACCTGCATCAAAGGGCTGCGATAAGGCATTATCAATTAAAATAAGATGAACTGTCTGCACGCCGCGCTCCTTCCAAATAGAATATATACCGCTTTCCACTAACTTATGCAGCGCATAGCCATTTCCATCTGGTCCCTCGGCGACTTTTCCCTTATCTTCTAAAAACAAATAGCCCTCCTCATCTAGGTAAGGCAAAGTTCCCTGTATAAAAAAGGAAAGGGCCGAAGGCTCCATTCCAAAATAATCATGTGCAGATAAGTACTCTCGAGTTTCTTGCACGTTCCTTGGCGAGCACATGATAGCCACGGGAAGCGCTGGGTTTATTTTGGCAATGCGTTTGAAATGAATTTTAAAAAGGGTCGTCCCTTCCTGATCTAATGGAAAAATGCCCTTAGGGCCTTTAAATCCAAGCCTTGTGCCGGCTCCCCCAGATAAAATGAGACAGGCCACTTCGCCTTTATGAATGGCTTCTTCGCCTATCTTTACGCAAGAGGGCAACGGCAATTGTTCAAGTGCTTTGATCTCTTGCATAGGAAACTGCGCTAATTGCCATTTTTCTAATTTAGCTAAGTCCAACTGCAAAAAATTTAATAAAGGGCTCTCATTCATGAATAAGAATGAACCTTTTCATGTAAGGAAGACTCTGGATTTTTTTCTATTTTCTGTTGAATATCAGCCAAAATGTCCTCAATATTATCTTTCATGATCTTTTCACTTTGAGAATTATTATGAAGAGCTTTGTTTTTATTTTGAAGACTAAATAAATAGATAATAAGAGCAATCCCCACTCCAATAGCTGTCAGTAGAAATACAATATACAGAACAGAATGAATTGTAAAACTCCAATTCTGTTCAACTTCTATTTGAGGGGAAATATTTTTCTGAAATTCCACAAAATCCACCGCAGCTTGCACTGGCACATCATAGCCTCTAATAATAGCTGCTAGCTGGCTGGCAATCTCTTTTTTAATGGATTCTGTAATAGGATGGCCCTTTTCAGCTTCAAAATCACTATTTTTATCTAAAACAGATTTATCGACTACAACGCCTATCGAAATATTTTTAATCTGCACCTGCACATTTTCTTTTGCCATCAATACTTGAACGGTTGTATAAAAATGGTTCAAACCCACTATCTTGGTGAGAAGGCCATCTATTTTTGCCTTTATATATTCCTCAAAAGAAAATTGTGCTATCCATATGGGATCATCAAATAATACAACTCCTCTTTTCAACCCCTCTTGAGGTAATATTTCTGCTGCCTCTCTCTTACTAAGCGATGCGCTTGTAAACAAAGGGGCAAGATAGTTGGACGAAATGAGAGATAAAGAGGCTATCAAGATAGCAATAAGCAAAATAATAGATCCTCCCATCACCTTTTGTCTTCCTTTTAAGCCACTCCAAAAACGGGATAATTCTTTTAAGGGATTCTGATTGCCATTATCTATCATTGCTACTCCTAAGAAAAAAGCACTATCCTCTATCTATAGAGGAGCAACAAGAAAAAGAAAAGAAAAAATTTTAAAGAGCTATAGCGCGCGCGATGTGACTATAAACTTCATCCACACTAATTTCTTTCATGCAGCGAAAATGAGTATAGGGGCATTTGCGTAAATAGCAGGGAGAGCAACTGACATGCTTATGAATCACAGTACCTCCATTATAGGGAGAAGTGCGCACATCATTAGTGGAGCCAAATAAAGCCACTAAAGGAATCCCCAAAGCAGAAGCCATATGCATAGGACCACTGTCATTAGTGATAAAAAAGGCGCATAATTTAATTAATGCCATTAATTGACGCAAATTTGTCTTGCCCGATAGGTCCGCCACAACAGAGGGCATATTTGCACAGATCGATTTAACTAAAGCAGAGCCTTGGGCGTCGCCAAAATAGAGTATACGCACTTTAGGATGTTTTAATAGACGATGCGTTAACTGCTCAAAGCGATCCGGCAGCCAGCATTTAGCAGATCCAAAAGCCGCTCCCGGATTAATTCCTATAATAACGGCGTCTTGCTCAAATTTTAAATCAAACAGCAATTGTTTCGCTTCCTGGATCTCTTTTTCTGAAAGAAACAATTCAGGCCGTGTAGAAGAATAAGGGATGCCTAAAGGAGATAAAAGCTCTTTATAAGTGTCTACCTGATGCTGAGACTCTATATTTTTGGAAAAAGGAAGAGCCTTATTTAAGAGATAACGACGATAATGCCCACAATAGCCTAGCCTGTTTTTAACATTTCCACGCCAAAAAATCCAAGCTGAAGAGAAAGAATTGGGCAGTAAAACCCCTAAATCATACAGGCCTCGCTTCAAAGGCAAAATTAGATTACGATGCGCATCACGCCTATCCCAAATAGATAATCTTTTAAAAATAAAAAGCTCATCGATACGTGGATCTTCTTTAAGCAGTTCTCCCACCGCCCCCTGGCACATGGCCGTTAAATGCGCTTGCGGGTAAAAAGCCGCTAAATCGGCCAAAACAGGAGTGGCCATCACAGCATCCCCTATCCAATTTGGCATGCGTACAATGATCTTTTTAGGAGTATTTTTTGGCCACATCATCTTCTCTTCTCTCTTTGAAAAACACATCTTACCAAAAGAATAAAAAAAGAAACAGGATAGAGAAACCTGCGCATTAAAAAATCGAGCTTCTGTTGAAGTTCAACAAAAGCTCGATTTTTTAATGTTTCAATAGCTCTTAAATCAACGGCATAATCTGCAGCAACAGTGTTCTATGATGTCGACTAGAAAATAGATCGGACCCTTGAGTAAACTATTAGCAAACTCAGAACAGTTTGTAACACTTCTTTGTTTCATTTGATTTCCTTCTTCTCCTAAACAACAACTGCTAGCCATTTGATAGCAACTTCCTAAGGCAAAGACACTCATAATGATTGACATTACAGCTGCAACTTTTAATGCAATAATTGCCACAGGAGCCGTAACTGCCCCTACTGCCGTAATTACAATAGCTGCTATTCCAGCACTCGCAACCATTAACCCCACAGCTGCCAAGGCATAACCGGAACTGACTTTCATTTCATCTGTCATAAAATAACCCCTATTTATTATTAATTTAAAAAAAATCTTTCGAACATACATAGATAGTGTTGTTTTTTTTAATTTTTGTCAATGAAAACAAACTCATAAATAGCAACACTTGTCAACTATGTTTATCTGCCCTAAACTTAAGTTAACTCATTCAGATCCATAGGGGAAAAATGCCTGCTGAACAGCCACAATATACACCGCAGCAAGTGCGCTCGCTCTATCAAGCTCTGCTTGATGAAAAACAAAAAGTCAAAACTTCTCACGAAGCTTTAGAGCGTCTAAAAAACATGGTTGAAAGTTCGAAAACAGATGCTGTTCAACAAGTTAAAAACGAGAAAGAACAACTGCAAAATGCCCTTCAGGAAAGTCGTTTTCATTCGCAACAAGTAGAAAAAGGGGTCGATTTTTTACGCGCCAAGCTGCAGGAAGCCAAAACAGATAGGGAGTTGCTTAAGGCAGAGTTACAAACAAGTAAAGAAGAGTTTCAGCAATTAAGCATCAAACAAGAGCAGTTTAAAGAGATCGAACAAGAATTAGAAGCGGTGCGAGGACAATTTGAAAGCCTTAAAACGATGGTCAAAGCATCCAGACGCGCTTTTGATACACTCTCATCAGAGCTTAAAGAGACGAAAGGCAATCAGCAAAACCAACATTTAAAGGACCAAAAAATTGAGGAGCTCGAAGAGAGGGTTAGGCAACAAATTCTTCAATGGGATGCGCTGATTGAAAAATTAAAAGTTCAAGAAGAGCTTAAAGAACGTCTGCATTTGCAAGAAATTGACAAACTTAAAAATGAGATGAATCTACTCAATGATCAACACCTTAATAATCAACGTCTCTTTAACAGCGAAAAGTTAAAATGGCAGCAGGAAACAGAAACCTCTCATACCCATCAGGAAGAGACCCAAGTGCAATTAAAAATGGCCCAGCAGCATTTGGCAAAAAAAATAAAGGAAACCTCTCAAGCGATAGAGCAAATGGAAGTCGAAAAAGAAGAAAAAGAACAAAGCGAAAAACGGCTCAATTCCTTAAGGACCAAATAT
>CALBHK010000279.1 GCA_937894565.1 uncultured Chlamydiae bacterium | reverse complement strand
ATGCACTTCTGGAGGACCCTACGCCTGGGCTTGCGGCTGCTCGGGACTCCATAGACAATCGCTTGCGGCAATTGATCTTACTGGTAGACCAGATCTTGAAGAAATTTGGGATCGGCAAAAATGACTACCGATGAGGTATGAAATGACATGGAACCAGGGCTTGACAATGCAGCTTGATGAATACACAATCAAATTGCCCGACCAACCCTTGGAAAAAGAAATGGTCAACTACAGACTGCCGATTAGTCAGCAGAAATTTTCATACGAGCAATTGCCAGACTTTAGGACACTGAATCAGCAAGAGCTCCATAATCTAGCAGCATCTCAATGGCACTTGCGTGAGCACGGCCATTGGCAGCTTATAAAAGGCATTCCAGTCTATATTCCAGGTGGATTTTGGATGTTTCTAAATTACTGGACGACTACTAGAGGCAAGCGCCCAGACTTCAGGATAGAGGCTTGGGAGTTCTTTGTATTCTGGTATTTGCACGTAGAGCCCAACCCATTATCGCTGGGAGCTCTTTTTGTCAAGGCACGCAGACTGGGTGACAGTGAAAAGACCTTATTCATTCTGTATGAACGCGCTACACGTTACTTTAATTACCCAAGTGGGATGCAATCATACACTGATGAAGAGGCAAAAAAGGCATTTGAACGCATTGTTCGAGCACATAAAAAGATGCCATATTTTTTTAAACCGAAGCACTCAGGAACGATGAGTGAGGAGCTTAAATTCCATCGCCCGTCAGAAGTGAATACAGTCAAAAAACTCAAGGAAGCTAGAGGAGAGGTTATAGAGAGTTCAGATGGCGAATTTCTTGACTCATCGATAAGCTACCGAGCAACTGTCAATTTGGCATATGACGGAAATTTCCTTGGCACCTATGCTATGGACGAATGCCTCAAGATAGCACATTATAAGATGAATGTGCTTCAGCAATACGGTAACATACGGAGGGTCATCACCTTGAATAACGGAATGACTGTCGTGGGTAAGGCCCTGTTGCTCTCCACGGTTGAAGAAAAAAGTGAAAACGACCCAGACAACTCAACAGTCGAAATGGCAGAGAAATTATGGGACGACTCAAATCCAAATGACCTAGACGGCAACGGGATGACCAAAACGGGTCTTTTCCGTCTTTTCCGTGGCTACGAAAAGAATGCGCAGATAGACGAGTATGGTTTTCCCAAGATAGAGGAAGCTCGTAAGTACCGCCAAAACCGCATCGACTCCCTCCTCCGCGACAAAAACTACACCGAACTCCTCAGTCTCTACCGCAAGGAACCCGAAACAGTCCAAGAAGCCTTTTCAAAGTCAACGACAAACTGCCCGCTCCACCCAGAGATGTGCCAAACCCGGCTGAACGAAATCAAGATGGGTATAGATCATCACGGGAACAAAGTAGATAATGAAGTAGTAATCGGAAACCTACAGTGGAAAGGCGGCAAGCCAGGAACAGAGGTCGAGTTCGTCAGGTCCAAAGATGGCAGATGGCACTTTTCTCAGTTCCCATTTAGAGAAAACTCAGTTTCAAAACGAGGAAAAAAATACCTGCCCCTTAACCAGCCTTTTTACAGAATGGGATGCGACCCATTTGACACTGAAGAAGTGGTTAACAAGGGATCAGATGGGGCCTTTACGGTTAAAAGAAAGTTGTACATGCCCCACGAAGACTCTGGAAAGTTAACTTTAAACGAACTCGGTGAAGTCGAGAACGTATGGGACATGAAAACCAACCAATACGTGTGTGCTTATAAATTCCGACACCAAGACCCCGAAGACTTTTATAAAGACTTCATTATGACAGCTTGGTACTTCGGTGTGATGGGATATGTGGAACTTGACAAGCCAGGACTTACTCAGTGGGTGCGTAAAAACTACCCTGGGTTTCTACAATTAGAACCTGAAGACATTATTAACTCAATCGTGACCCGAAACAACCGACGCGAAGGCTCAAAGACCACCAATGCTTTAGTGGGAACTTATGTTGGGCTTTTGTCGTCTCACATATCAAAATACATCTGGGCTGAAAAAATTCCCCTTATCATCACTCAGTGGATGTATTTCGAAACTAAAAAAAGAACCAAGTTTGACGTCGCTGTTTCTACGGGATGGACTGAGATCGCCGACATGGACGAGGTTAGAGAAAAAGAAGAAAAGAAAACCTGGGGTGAAGGTGCGTTTTACAACAACTGACCCCCTAAATAATACACCATGGACTACAGAACTTTATCAGCGCAACCGCGCCCAGAAATAAACACACGAGACGAGAAATACGGCCTTGAGATGGCCAAGTATTTCTATGGAAGCTATGCCGACAACCAGTGCATGGTTGGTAATGGGTTTTTGTCGTATTCTTCGGCTTCCATCAAGGAGTTAAGAGATCACGGCATGGGCATCCAAAACATCGAACAATACCGAAACATCATCGACCCTCCACGCAAAAAAGCGGACCGGAGAGTTTATAATGCCAATATTTCTTGGAGGGTATCTGATCAGTATCAGAAATACAAAAATATCCTAAAGTCCAAAATCCAGGAGTTAATCCTAACTCCCCGGGTGGACGCCACCTCCAACGATGCTGTTCGAGAACGCGACTTCCTTAAAAACCTCCAAGCATTAATGGGTAGCGAAAACACGAAAGCTTTCGTAGGAGACGACTACCCGATGCCTGAGACAACCCAAGACTCATCGGTTTTAGATCAACTCGGAGGAGTTCGGCTAGAACGAGAAATCGTAGCTAAAGACGTCATTGATGTTGTTACCCGCAACTCCGGCATGGAGTCTTTGATTCCGATGTTCGCTGAAGATCTTATCAACATAGCCTTAGCTGGCAGTGACTTTAAGGTCATCAATGGCATCGCCCAGTACGTCTACATAGATCCACAAACTTTTATTCTTCCGCGAGACTATCACGAAGACTTCCGTAAAGGGGATTACCGTGGATATTGGGAATATCAAACACTCGCTGAACTCCAAGCTCAATACCCTGACTGTGACGTCAAAAAACTCAAACAGTTCGAAGGAGTATTGTGGGATTGGGGCGAAAAGATCAACTACGCCAAATTCGGCAAAAACCCACGTAACGTCAAGGTAGTGACAATGTACTGGATTGACGCTGACCCCGAAGTTAAAGTTGTAGGTTTAAGAAAAAATGGCGCTCGGCAGTTTGAGTCTGTTCCAGCCGGGTTTAACCTCTCAGAACGCGCTCAAAAATCAGGTAAGCGAGTAGAGAAGTATATTATTCAGCGAATGTACAAATGCGTCTGGGCTCCCGGTTCTGATCAGGTTTTGGAGTTTGGCCCAGTTGATGTTTTGGCTCGTGGAAAAGATCGGATGTACTGGCCCATGACGGTTATCTGTACTCAGAATAAGTCAATAACAGAATCGGTCATGCCGTACAACGACGATCTCCAGTTGGACGTTTTTAAACTAAGAGTTCTAAAAGCCAAAATTGCGCCTGGACCCCGGATGATTTTATACAAGGACATGATCATGGATTCTGTTTCAATAGGTTCGGATAGCTACACTATTAAGGACCTAATCAACCTATACCAAACCGAAGGTATCATGATCCTCGAAAGAGACGCTGAATTCAAGGATGACCCAAGTTATGGAAAACCAATCG
This sequence comes from uncultured Chlamydiae bacterium, assembly GCA_937894565.1. Taxonomy (GTDB): domain Bacteria; phylum Chlamydiota; class Chlamydiia; order Chlamydiales; family CALBHK01; genus CALBHK01. The sequence goes on along the minus strand of CALBHK010000279.1, from coordinate 6,269 downwards.
AGTTCATGGAGTCAGGGGTTCTTGAGGATTTCAAGATTCTTCAATCGTCTATAATTGATAACATCAACAACATAAGGTCTGCCACAGGCATGAACGAGCTCGTAGACGGAGCAACGCCTGATATGTTAAAAACGGTCGCCATCGGTCTCCAGCAGTCTTCAAACTCAATTATCAGACCACTTCTTTCGACATACGTTAACTTTCGAAAGTTGATGATGAAATACGTCGTGTTAAGACAACAACAAACAGTCTTGGCTTATGGGCCACAGGATCTAGGGATCAAGAAAGACGGCTACAACTTAACAGTCGTCAGCGCAGGCCGTGATTTCGCAACTGAAGAGTTTCTTGTTGACGTAGAGATCGAAACGCAGGAAATGAAGAACATGCTCATGCAGAATCTCATGGAACGCAAAGACACTATTCCTCCAGAGGCTTTTATTGCTGTTCTTAGGTCGATTGAACAAGGAGACCTGACTAAAGCTCAAGTGATCATGCTTCTCGCAATCAGCCGGGCTCAACAACAAGCACATCAGCGTCAAATCGAAATACAGCAGTCAGTGGCTAAAGGCAATGCAGATGCCGGGGTAGCCGTGGAAGGAGCCCGGATGAACACGGAAAAAGAACGAATCGCAGCCGAGATCCAAGCTAAGCTTGCAGAGCTACAAGCCGAGTTCGATTTCTACGTGAAGAAGCACCCGTATGAACTTGAAGTACAAGAGAAAAAAATGGCTATGCAGCACTCTCAGGCACTCGATGTAGTGAACGCAAATAACCAAAACAGACTCTCACAATGAGTTTGGAAATCTAAAACAAATTAGTTATCTTTACACGATGGAACCACAAATTGTTTCAACGGGCGCCGAAGGACAAACCCTTCCACCCCAGGGCCAAGAGCCTAACTTCGAAACGCTCACTAAAGAGCAATTCGGCTATGAGCCAGCTACGGTAAAAGAGATGATCTCTAAACTACCGACGCTCCAAGCTCAACTACAGCAATATGAGGCAGAAAAACAAATCAGCCCATTTGCCAATCCTTTTGTTCAGAAAATGAATGAGCTCTTTAAAGAAGGGGCAACTCCTCAACACGTACTGAAGTATGCTCAAATTCAGAGCATGGACTTTGAGAAGATGAATCCTGAGGCGTTAATTCGGACTCATCTTCAACTCAAAAACTCAGTCTTAAACGCCGAGGACATCGAGCTGTTGATCGAAGACAAGCTCGGCGCTCTTCCCGACAAAGACGAGTATCCTGAAGAATACGCTCGTGCTGTTAAGCTACGAGACGTAAAAGCAAAGCTTGAAGCCGAAGAGGCTAAAAAATATCTGACATCACAGAAGTCGGAGCTTGAAAAGATCACAAATCCAGAAACAGAACAGCGCAGGGCGCTGGAGGCTGGCTGGAATCAGGTCTTGGAAACTTCAATCAAAGATGTGCCAGCAATTGATTTGAATATCGAATTTGAGGACGGAGGGAAATATAGCTTACCGGAAGGCTATAAACCAAAAATCTCACCCGAGCAATTGACGGCTATTCGCCAAAACGTTCTTAAGTCTCTGGTATCGCAGGGCGTACCACTTAATGAGGCTGGAATGCAAAAGGCAAATGAAATGGTCATGTTCAATGTTCGGGTTCTCTCACAGGACGATATTCTCAAAACCGTCATCAGCGACGTAGCAGCTTCGGTGGAACAGGCGGTTTACGCCAAATTGAACACCAAATAAATTAAACAAACATGCCATATTTTGCTGGCTCTGGACTAAACGGCGGTATTTACACCGCTCCAGGAACAAATGGGAATGCCAATCCCAACCTCTTTAACCCGGCTGGCGGCGGTGCGACTCAAACCGAGTTGTACAACGATTACGCCCGGCCATTGCCTGAGTTGACAGATTTGTTCATGCGCCACATGCCATACCTTGGCTTTCGCATGTACCTGAAGACCCTCGGGTTCTCAAAAGGCGTATCGACCCAAACCGTTGGGCATTACGAGCAGCCTTGGAATGATCAAACCTTCACGGTTGGCTCAATCATCACTCCTTCCGCTGGCGCTGGCACTGGGGTTGTTATCGCTCTCGATACGACCGACATGTACGCCGCAGGAGCCACTGTTTCCAGCTCTGCCCGTAAAACGTCTCGCCCTCGGGTTTATGACGTTGTTGTACTGGCTGACGGAACCAACGCCCAAATCACGGCTAAAACCGTTTCTACCGATCCACACCGGATCACCATCACCCCGCTGAACAGCTCAATCGATTTGGCTGACAAGATCGTGGCTGGTGAATCTTATTTCATCTCTCACAACTTGTTCCCAGAAGGCTCTGGTTTGCCTGAGACTGTTGCAACGCGGACCTTCCGCTACACCAACACTTTTGCAACCATCAAGGAGGCTGTGAAAATCACTGGTACTGAGCTTACCAACTCAGTTTACCATGAACAACCCGGCGGTGTTGCTCCCGGCAAATCCATCGTCCACTCTTTGGACTGGAGTGCAATTGAGCGCTTTGAGAATGCGTGCGGCAACCTTTACCTGCATGGCCAGCAGTCGAATAACTTGAGCGCTGTAATGACGGAGTTCAATAACATCGACACAACCATCAGTTCGACTGAGGGTTTCGTTGAATTCGCGCAAACGGCAGGGAACGACGTGGACTACACCACGGGCGCGTTTGAAACTGCCGACCTTCAAGCTCTCGCTGACGTTTATTACAACAACCGAGCTTCCTTGAGTGGCAACATTCTTGGTTTCGTAGGTAAAGAGTTGGGTGACGACATTGAAAACGCCTACACTCAGACCTTAGAACAGAACTACGTGGCCAACCTTGACCGGATTGTTGTTGACGAAATGAAGCCAATGCTTAGTGTGGCCATGTCGAACAACATGGACTACAAGTCTGGTGATTTGACTGTAGCATTCGGCTACCGGGCCATCCGCACTTCGAACATGACCTTCCACCTGAAAAACTTGGGTGAATTTGCTGACGCACAAAATGCTGGCGGTTCTGTTTATCAGCACCGCAAATGGGGCATCTGGGCTCCGTACTCATTCTATTCCGATGCTAATGGCGGAGGTAAGATGGGTTCAATCGGATACCACTACAAAGACCTCGATGGCTACAGCCGCGACGTTCGTGTAGGCGCATTCGGTGGCGCAGGAACCGCTGGTGAAGGATCTCGTTACGGACAACCAGTACACCAGTATGATTACGGTCAGGAGTTCTGGATTCATGAAGGAGCTTTCCACATTGCCTGTGGAAATGCCGTGACCATGATGAAGCCAACTGCATAGTAATTTGAGAGAGTGGGTTTCGGCTCACTCTCTCCTCATAATTTAAAACCTTCCTGATGATTAGTTTCACCGGAGAATTCCGCAAGGGATTTGTAGAAGACCAGATGGTTTCAGTAGACGATCTGGCAAAATTATCTGGGATCGAGATTCCAAAAGGCAAAGCCTATTTCGAACTCAATCCAAACAAAACCTCAAAGTCGCAAATTGGCGACACTCGGTTCACAGAGATGATCAACCGAAAAATGATCATCGACGGGTACATGAAAGATGCACCCGTAAGAATTGTTCACTACCAGAGCCGCACAGGTAAAAAGGGAGAATACAAATACAACGGTGTTCGTGTTACCCTTTTCCGCAAGCAGCGTGTCAGAACAGTCGACACCAACACCCCGGCTGGACGTGAACTTTATTTGATGATGATGCTTCACCCGCACTGCCAACAAAGCCCTTTTTATGACAGCCGTTACAATTGGGTGTGGACGGCAGTGAATTATGAAGAGCGCTCCAACAAGGCTTCTCGTGACATGGAAGCCAAGCACGCGGCTCAAACCGCAATCTTTGCAGCCTCTAACCCACTTCTGATTGCGAAAGGCATTCAGGTTGGCAGCCGAGGGGTAGCAGCGAATGATGAGTCTACCGCTAAGCTTGAGTTAATCAAACTCTTGGACGAGGTGGGCACTGATCGTTTTAACGCAGCTTGGGATGACCCCACTACGATGATTCGAGGGGTAGCCCGAATGTCGACAGAAAAGGGACTCGTGTCGGTTCAGAACCGAAGTGGCATGAAACTCCTTAAATACGGTGACAATGAAATCTTAGAGATTGCACCATCCAAAGACGCCGAAATTGAATTCATGAATTATCTCAGGAAAAACCCTGAGTTTTTTGAAGAACTTTATAACAAAGTAAAATGACCATAGAGGTTAGGTTTAATACAACAGGAGTTAACGCTGACAATATTATTGTTACCGTTGTAACTGGCTTGGGCGCATCAACAGTAAACACACTGACCATCACCCGTCCTGGGGCCGTAGCACTCACTATCTCTCCAATCACCGGGGCGACCGCTACATTCTCGGTTCCAATTCCGCTTGACAGCAACGACGAATACTTGTATGGGACCTACACTTTTGGCCTGACTTCCAACGACCCGGATGATTCAGGGGTCGAGTATAACGAAACAACAACATTTAATTTCCAAGATCTTAGCGGAGCACTAGACGTAGAGGCATATGCCGATGTTTTCATTAAGAAAATAGTAGTAGTAGACAATACCGACTATCCTGATGGCACAGCCAGCAAGTCCTTTGTTGTGGTTTCCCCTAAGATAACTGGAGAAACGAATGTTGCCGATATTACGCTCACCGACACCGGATCCGTTACGATGGTCCGGTCGTCGGGAGTGGCGTATAACAATGTAACTTATCGCGTTCGCCCATCAGCCACGCTGGAAACATCGACCATCGATGCCGAATGGGATTTGGGCGGAGTTTATGCCTACACAGGAGACGACATCGAAGTCAAAGTTTTAGACGACGATTGTGGTTTGTTAGATTGTGTACATACTAAGTTGGTAGAAATCGACGACGTTGCCTGTGTTTCAGGCGGGTTCACTGCGCTTCCTACGGGTACTAAGGAGCTTTATTCTAAGCTCCAGATGTATTTGTCGATGTACAACAACGCCAAGACTTGTCGTGATGCTGAGAAGACAACTTATTACCGGGCCAAAATTGAATCTTTAGTTGGGACTTGCAACTGTACGGTATCCGAAACTATTCCAGAAAACAACACCGTTTACCTTAACGGCAAAAGTGCTTACGACTTGTGGTTGGAAGAAGGCAACACCGGAAGTATTGACGACTTTCTAAACACGTTAAATCCAGTTGGCAACTGGACTAATGTCCCGGATGCTGATTTCGATCCAGATTTCGAAACAGACCCGGATGACCCACTCCGCTACCGAGTAACGAGAGACGGCATTCAGTTCGCGGGTAAATTTATCCGCGTAGCTGCGAGCGATCCAGTATCACCTTTTATTGTTCTTCTAAACACCTTTGATCCAGGCAACGTAGTTCTTGAGGCTCCGATCCCTGTATACTCAGATTCATACCGGACAGTAGGGTCGTTCTGTAAACAGTCGACTACATGGGTGATGTATGCTGATGTTACGTTGGCTGGCAACCCTTCACGTATTGTTTCAGGAAAGATTCCATGGGAAGGAGTGTTGACAAGTCTCGACTATTCGTTTGAAAGAACTTTCACCCCATTCACGAACGCAGACATTTCAAGCAATCCAAATATCAACCTATCTTGGGCTAAGGACGCCAACTTCCTTTACATTAAAGGATCTTGGACAGCCAATACGACTCCTGGTTCAGGTGGAGGCTTGGAATTGATCAACCAGTCAGTATTTACGACAATCGGCGTGGCTCCTAAAACTGGTTTCTACGCAACGATTTACGCCACTGCCGGGGCGAATGAATTCGAAAATATTGGATATGCGGTTTTTGATGGAGGTATTACACTGTTCAATCAGGACCCAACTACATATGCTTCATGGGCGACGTACAATCCGTCGTTCTCAATGCAAATTCCGCTATGATAGCAGTTCAGACGCTTTACCAAGAATGTCAAGACTTGCTCAGAACCTTCCAAGGAGGGTATCTGAGTAACGACGAGTTTAACAGACTGGTAAATCAGGCGCAGAACTATTTATTTAAAACACTACTGGAAGACTCAAGCGTCGACCGATACACCAACGAGTCCTTAAGCCCTTTTCGCAAAGAGGCCACAGTCTCAAAGTCATTCGGGATTTACACGACTCCGACTGATTTTGCAGAGATTCATGAAGTAGCGGTTGAGTTCATTTTGAGTTCAGGCGAAACCGAGTATCGGCCTTGTTATTTGATTACAGATCTCGGGCTTACTTTGACATCTCCAATCCGAAAGCCAACTAAAACCGCTTTCGGATACACCAAAAAT
>CALBHK010000278.1 GCA_937894565.1 uncultured Chlamydiae bacterium | reverse complement strand
CAAAACCCTACCGGAATCTCATCATACAGCGCAACGAATGAAGTTGTTTCAGGCTGGCGATTAAGCTCATCATATGTCAATGACTCTATCTCTTGAATTGTAATCTCTGGAAACCAAATTCTACCTAAAACGTCATGCCAAATATGTGCAAGTTCCGGTATAGCGTCTGGATGGTTTTTTAAAAGATCGATCTTTATCATGATTTTTGCACTATGATTGTATGCATCAAATCTAATCTCCATTTATCATTTTCGCCTTCCGGTAGATTAGATAATATGTTGATATAACGAGCTAATAATTCTTCGCTTAAAACTGAAGGGTCTTTAGCATGAATTTCATTGAATGTTTTTGTTAAAAAGGCTTTTGCTTGAGGCATTGGCAGCTCAGTGTATTCGGTATTATGGATTAATTTCTTGGGTCTTAAAGTTTTGATATACGGTTTTATTTGTGAGGCAAAATTATAGTCCAGACCTCGTTTCTTTCCTATCAACGTTTTAAAATCGCATAGCTCTATCGCAAATGGATATTTTGCCGCAGTAAATTTTTTCTTTTCTTCATCAGATTCTGGTTCCTGTATAATTATGAATGCGCCGGGTTTAGCAATGGAATAAATCATCTGTAAGAAATCTTTTGGATTTTTTTGATGCATTACAACGAACCTAATATAGATAATATCTGCAGATGCCAAAACTTCCTGTACTGTTTTTTCCTTCTCATCTCCAATGATATAATTTACATCTTTAAAACGCGCCTTGTTAAACTCAATTTGTTTTTCCGAGTTATCAATTCCGATATATTTGCCCGATGGTCCTATCAAACTTCTGATATCAGGGTAAGCGCTAGAGGTGCCGCAGCCAAAATCTACAACTGTCATGCCTTCTATATTTATGATGGATGACACCTCTGTGAATGCCTTGATAAGAATTCCTCTATTAAACTCATTTTGGATATCTAATCTTTCTTGCGCTGTTTTTCCTTCTAAAAGAGTGTATGTATCTTGGGCTATCACGTTTAAGCAAGAGAACGTTAAGCAAAAAAACGCTAAGGCTGAGGGAATGATTTTCATATTTTTAATCTTATTAATAAAGTATTTTATAATTGTGTTTTTAGTCATATCTTGCTCCTCAAATATAATTTCATACCTTCATGGCTGGCTTTGAGCCCAAGTTTTTCATAAAAATGTTTTGCAGAGGTGCGCTTTTTATTTGTGGTGAGCTGGATAATAGAAACATCCATAGCTTTGGCATAACTAATGGCTTGATCAAACATCCATCTTCCTATTTTCTGCCCTCTATGTTTACCCGCTACCCTGACAGCTTCTATTTGCATACGGGTGCTGCCGATAAAGGTGAGTGACGGCATAAGGCTCAAGTGACAAGTCCCTATGATCTCGTCATCATTTTCTACCACCATTAAATATTGGTTTGGATCAGAATCAATTTTATGAAAGGCTTTGATGTAGTTTTCGTGCACCGCAGCTGATTTGGATTCTCTGCTAGCCCCGAGTTCATCTTCTAAGAGCAGCTCTACAAGATGTGGTAAATCAGCAATTCTTGCTTTTCTGTGGGTGAGATTATTCATATGTTTATGCTATACACTGATGATTTCTTAAAAATTCTTGATATAATATTGCTTTTTCTTCCAGGCTATTTGCCCAAGGCACAAGAACGAATTTGGTATTAACACAATTATGGGTTATTTCTAAAAATCGATTATATCGCCTTTCTGGATACCATAATCTAATGCACTCTTCTTCACTAAAAAAATGTTTGATACTGAACCCAGGATAAGGATAAACCGATAGGAGCCTTGCCACTAGCTTATTATCTACTTCCGTTATAGATAATTTCGTTACGCCTGAATCCTTGAGATCTTTTGATTGATTTTCTGTTAAACAATGAGCTATGTAATTAATTTTATGAAATTTATTTAAGTCTTCAAGTTTAGGGTTGATTGCTCCTGAATCATAACGCCCAAATATAGTACCATTTTCTGCTTTTATAGCTACTGCATCTCTTCCTAAATCGTTTTCCTTATTGTTATAAATAATAAGCTGAGCAGCTTTAGATTTTCCACATCCTGTTATCATCCAAATTGTTTCATTGAATCTAAAAAGGTCGGCATAGTATATACTGTCAGCAAATAAACTAGGTTGTAAATGAGCGAACACTTTAGGTGGTGTAATAT
>CALBHK010000277.1 GCA_937894565.1 uncultured Chlamydiae bacterium | reverse complement strand
ATTGTTTGGTCTTATTTAAATTTTTTCTTCACAGTTTAAATGTGAATGTAATTTTATTTTAGCACTGTAAGTGTGAAAATATTTAACGAAAAAATAAAGTTTCTTAAAATGAGTCATTTAAAAAGCAATTACCAAAATGAGATAGATAACTCGGACCGGTCGGCTGAAAAATGGTGCACTCGAGAGGATTCGAACCTCTGACCACCTGATTCGTAGTCAGGTACTCTATCCAGCTGAGCTACGAGTGCAAAAACAGACATGGAATCCTCTTCAAGTAATCAAAAAAACTAAGAAAATCAAGAAAGATTTATATTTGTGTCAATTTTTTAGCGATTTAGGAAATAGATAAGGCTTGCTAACCACCGGTTAATATGGCAGATTTGCTCTAATTAGCCAAAGTTTCAATAAGTTGCCAGTATTCATATTGAAGTTTCCCAGATTTTAAATCTGCACATTTCGGAGAGATGGGTGAGTGGCTGAAACCAAGCGTTTGCTAAACGCTCGTACAGCCAAAAGCTGTACCGAGGGTTCAAATCCCTCTCTCTCCGCCATTTTAAGCAAGCATTTTTGAACTGAATCGCAAAACCCAAAACGAATTAAACACTTACACAACAAAAAAACAGAGCAAATTTTTAAGCCATATTTCTGGATATTTCCCAGTATTTCAGAATTTGGTAGGATTTTGGTAGGCGTCTGGTAGGGTTCGCACCCCTTCATAGCGAGACAAGTCTTTTCAGATTTTCTCCTCTGAAAACCGCCTCTATCAAAAGACTTAAGCTTTAAACCAAGAGCTTTTTTCCATCGACAATCAGACTGTGTCAGCTTCTCTAAATCCTAACCGAAAGGAAGTTATGACATTTATAGATTGGTTCGTAAAATTTATTTTTTTATCTTGGCTGATGATCTTTGGCGTAGCCTTTACCGATGCTGCCTTGGATCTTCAGAAGAAAACTATCAAGGCTTATCAGAAGGGGCCTATCTCGGCTGTTGTGTTTACCAAAATGCTGACGGCTGAAGATTCACAAGGATCAAAAAAATAAAGCAAAAATAACCACAGAGTTTATGCCGTACGCTAGAGAAAGTCATTTATGAAAATTATCTTAGAGTTTTCAGTTCTAAAACCCAAAGCGATTATCTATCGAGGTGTTCAAGCCAGTGATGGCAGTTACCGTATGGACAAGCGCGGACTTACAGCAAAGAGATTTAAACCTTATATGTGGTCTGGCTCTATCGAATCGCTCTACTTTCAACAGGAAATCTTGTTGAACAAAACCAAATCGTAAGTCTCCCAAACTACAGACTTACACAGATGGCCCAAGGCTTAAAACCCCTTGGGCTTTTTATTTTTTAAAAGGAAAAAATGCAACCAACGAATCAGAAAAAAAGAAAAATCGTAGCCTATTGCCGAGTATCGACGGCGATGCAGGGCTCAGGGCTTGAAGCACAGGTCCGACAAGTTCGCCAGTATTGTGATTTAATGCAAATCAAAGATGTTGAAATTTTCACTGATGAAAATCAATCAGGAGCCAAACAAAATAGACCTGCTCTTGATCGCATGATGAAAGCCGTTCGTGACAACGAAGTAGAATCCGTCATTGTTCCAGCTTTTTCTCGTTTGGCCAGATCAACAACACATCTATTAAAGGCCCTTGATGAATTTAAGGACCACAATTGTTCATTCATATCATTGTCCGAAAGACTGGACACTTCCACCGCCGCCGGAAAAATGGCTTTCACTGTGCTCGCAGCAGTTTCTCAACTTGAGAGGGAGCTTATTATAGAAAGGGTTAAAGTTGGCCTTGCTAACGCCCGAGCCAAAGGCAAAATCATTGGCCGCAAAAAACAAAGAAACTCTGACATGATCCGCGCTCTTCGTAAAAAAGGCCTTACTTATAGATCCATTGCCGACCTGTGCGGGTGCAGCCATGGTTCGGTCCACGCGGAAATTTTGGCGATGAAAAAAGAAGAATCTGAAAAGCAAAAAATTCTTGATGAGGAAAACGCCAAAAAACTTGCTAAAGAATCTTTGCAGTTGCAGGCAAACTCAGAACCGCAAGAGTTGTCCAACCTGCAGGACAATAAAATTTCAGATGCTTACACCTACTATGAAACTGTAGATTAAAAATCATTCCCTTAAGACACAAAGCCGTACAATTTTTATTAGACGGCTTTGTGTTGCCTAAAAATTTTTAAAATCATAATCTTTTTCCAAGATGAAAAAAATCCAAAAACCAATAAAAGAGAAATTTGAAATCAGTAATTTAAAAGTTATTTTTAACTTTGAAAGCGTTCTTTGTTCCAATGAGCCCCATGACTATATTAAAGAAATTGAAGCTCAGTTGGTGATTCAAAATATTTCTACACCAGATAAAAATGTTATTGTTGGAGTGGCGAATATTTACAAGGTTGAACTTGGCCGCGCTATGAATGAAAGGCAATCGACGACCGAGATTTTTGATGGGTGTACGCCAAAGACTGGGGCAGTCGAACTTTTGTTAGCCACAATAGGCTTTCACTCGGATTCTAAAATTATTAAAATTTCTCATTCCGTAAGCTCGATCTAATACTGTCTAGCTTTTTTTAGTTCGGACTTTTTGGTATAATTTTTAAGAGAATTTAGTGCATATTTTTCAATCGATCCTCAAGATTTTTTTGTTTTCTATTTGAACGAGCAGTTTCAATTTTACTTTTTCTTTCAGTTAAAACTTGCTGTCCTCGACCAAAAAACATATCCGCTGGTCTTAAAAAATTAATCCCAGCATGCAGTCGTTGATGATTATATTGATAACAATAATCATTTAAAATATCCCAAGCCTCTTGATATGACTGTGGACTATTGGGTCTGATAGCCTCTTGCTTTACAATTCCATTAAGTCTTTCTATTTTGCCATTGGTTTGCGGGTGATTTCTTCTCGTAAAAACTTGCTGTATCTCAAGTTTGTGAAGTAATTTTTTAAATTCATGACTTATAAACTGACTTCCATTGTCGTTAATTAACTTAGGCTTTGCAAATGGGTATTTATCTTTTACTTTTTGAACAAATAACTCAACACTGCCACCAAGCATATCTGGCATCAGCTCCCAGTCTAACATGTAGCGTGAGTATCCATCTAACATCATAATTAAAAAATAAAATATTCCATTTATTTTTATATAGGCAATATCAGTGTGCCAGTGGTGGTGAACATGTTTTGGCTTGTGTTGATATTCTTTTTTTGTTTCGCCGTTGTCGACTTGATTCCAACGACCAAGCTTCCCATGCTCTGATAAAATATCATAGACTTTTGACTCTGATAAGTGGGCTACATTCTCATCAACCATCTGCCAACAAAATTTTCTATACCCAATGTCTGGATACAGATCTCGATGCTTTAATACAGCCTCTACTTCATCTTTTCTGATTGAAGCTATGTTCTCAGTAATTAGTTTTTTAGACGCTGCCTCTGGAAAGCTTACCCATCCATGGTAAGTCGACCTTTTGATCTCATAAAACTTCAATAACGTCGTTAAACTTAATTTTGTGCGCTGCTGGTTTTTTGCAATATCAGTGATGATTTCCAATCGTAAAACTGGGTTTACAACAGACCCCGTAAACCAAGATTTTTTTTTAATTCTATGTTCTCTTGAACAATCTCAGTTATTGCTGATTGCATTTTATTAATTTTTTCTTCTTGATCAGCAATTTTACGAAGCTCTGCTTTTGTTGGACCAACTTGAGTTGTTTTAAATCCTTCAAGGGCAGACTTTAAAAATTGATTTTGCCATTTATAAAAATTTGTTGGGCTTAAATCATATTTTTTGCAAATCTCAGTCACTGACATCTTGGTCGTCATTTGCTCTTTGACGATTTTAAACTTCTGGTCTGGTGAATAGTTCTTACGTGGTGTATCCTGTATTTCAGTACTCATAATGGCCTCTTTCTTCGCCTATTTTAAGAAGAGTTTCACTATTAAAACATCTCTTAAATTATTGCGTCAAAAGTCTGATTAACAAAAAAGCGGGACAAATGTTCCACCGACAAGTTTAGCTCAAGATGAGGTTTATAGTTGCAAGGAAGTGGTTGCGCGTGAATATACCAGGAATCAAGATTACGCCTTGGTTAGGTTAGATAGGACCGTTGTTGGAAGAGAACCAGTAAAACTAGCTAGCCAAGCACCAATACCGGGAGAATTTTTAGTTTTAATGGGGCATCCCTCTGGCTTACCTTTAAAGGTAGCAGGTAATGCCCACGTCAGGAAAATAGAAGAAGGTTTTTTTGTAGCAACCACAGATAGCTATGGAGGCAATAGTGGTTCGCCAGTTTTAAAAGCTAGCACCTTAGAGGTTGCGGGAATTTTAGTCAGAGGAGATCAGGATTATGATTTTGACTACGCTAAACAGTGTGTGGCTTCCAAAATCTGCGAAGAAGATAAGTGCCGAGGGGAAGATATAACCATGATAGATTTTATTCAAAAAGCTTTAGCACAGCAAAATCAAACTCCTGTTGCTAATACCCAGCAGTAAGTTTTAGTGTGAAATTTTTTATAAGACCTTAAAAAGAGTTCTCTTTAATAAAAGATCAAGTTTTCTGTAAATACGATCTCGGCGGTTAGCCCCCGTGGTGATTTTCATTATATGGTGCTTGAATGTGGTGTGAACTCTTATGATTTACCAGGCAATACTTCATAAAATTAGAGCAGCTCTTAAAGAACGTGATGATGTCTATAAACTTAAGGAAATCATTGAATTGGATGGGGATTGTTTGGTAGACGCCATACGGGTAGCTAAGTTGACGTTTTAGTTGCGATTGAAACGAAAGACTTCTTCTATGACAAAGGAAAATCAAAGTCCAGAGCTGGATTTACTAAAGTCGTAGTAACTCCAGAATTCTCCACGCCCGGCGTGGAGAATATCGTGCGATTGGAAGGACACCCGGTGGACCCACAACTAAAATACACATGGCCGCCGATGCGCATGGAAACCCGCTCTATTTTGAAGTCACTGGGGGTCAAGTGCACGACAGTCAAGTTGCGCCAAGCTTGATAGAAAATATCGAAGGTGAACATCTGTTAGCGGATAAAGGTTATGACTCTGAGCCAATAAGAGAAAAAGCTAGAAGTAAAAACATACGTCCATCAATTCCAAGAAGATCAAATAGCAAGAAACCAAATCCTGATTTTGAACAACACATTTACAAAGCAAGACATCAAGTTGAAAACCTATTTGCAAGATTGAAACACTTTCGAAGTATTTCGATGAGGTTTGAAAAACTGGCAAGAAATTTTAAAGCCGTGCTTTCCATAGCCTGCGCATTTATCTGGTTAAAACTGCAAACGAAAGGTCCAGTCAAATGAGTACATGCCTTAGATAGATGGTTTAGATACCCGCATCTTTGAAGGATCTTTCTCATAAAGCTTGT
>CALBHK010000276.1 GCA_937894565.1 uncultured Chlamydiae bacterium | reverse complement strand
GATGTAACTTAAATTGACCGATCAGCTGTCTTGACTTTGGGGTCCACTATAAAGTGACAGCTAATAGACTGGCTATAACAATCATTTTTTTAGGATTTTCCTCAGCATTAGCAAGTTTATCTGTTAATTCTTTAAATTCTGTGACTCTGGTTTTCAAAGAATCAACAGGTTGATTAGAAAGCGTCTGGTTACAAATATTTTGACAAACATCCAAGTTTCTTGTTTTTTGAGAAATTTCTGGAATTTGATCTAAAACTAATACATTATTTAGATTATATGAACTTGCTGGTAATTCCATTTATTAACCTCAATTTATTATTTAATGATACAACAATTATATCATAATAATTATTTTAATTCAATAGAGTACTGGATAGAGTATTGAACTGTAAGGGGTAGATTTACAGGAGGAGAAAGAAAAACAACAGGATGGCAGGATCGCCTTCGGCGGCAGGATAAAAAACATTGGGGGGCAATAAATTTTATTTCTTTTGGTTTTAGAGAAAAGACAGTAACTAATTGTATCTTTATCCTGCCGCCGAAGGCGATCCTGCCATCCTGTTATTTTTCTTTTTCCTGTGTTCTGTGAGTTATCCGTTACATCCGTTACATTACATCCGCTACATCTTTTAAAAAAATAAAAGAGTATGGTAAACTGACGAGATTATGAAAATATTAAAAAACTTCTTAACGGTCTTTGATTTTCGCAGCCGCCTCTATGTATTAGCTTTAGTACTAGGAGCGATCACTGGGCATTTGGATTTTGATCTCCTGACGCAAGCAGCTCATCTGGCCTCAACCCTATTTATTAACTTACTTACTCTTGTGAGCTTGCCCATCATTTTTTTATCTATTGTTTCAACAATAGCCGGAATGGAAAGTTTGGCTGAATTTCGCTACTTAGGGATAAAAGTCGTTAAATACACTTTGCTTACAACTGTGATTGCAGCTTCTATCGCATTAGCTCTTTTTCTCTTTATCGATCCTGTGCACACGGGTTCTGTTGCTTTGCCGGAAGGGATGAAAGTAGAACTGCCTTCTGAATCGTATCTCACATTTTTAACCCAATCTATTCCTTCTAATTTTGTAGAACCCTTTCTAAAAGGTAATGTGGTGGGAGTGCTTTTTATCGGGATCGCTCTTAGCTTGTCAATGCTCTCGCTGCCCGATGATAAACGCTCCATCTTACATGCGTTTTTTTCTAGTCTATACGCTGGTGTGATGAAGCTCACGACAGCTATTTTAACATTAATGCCAATAGCAGTTTGGGCTTTTGTCACAGAATTTGTTATGGATATCCGTAATGGTTCGCCAATAGGCGCGATTGGGTGGTATCTGCTTTGCGTTCTCTTAGCTAATCTTCTGCAGGCTATTGTTGTGTTGCCTTTGTTGCTTAAGTGGAAAGGCGTAAAACCCCTATCCTTGTTTAAGGCGATGCTGCCCGCTCTCTCCATTGCTTTTTTTAGCAAATCTTCAAGCGCTGCTTTGCCTATGGCCCTTAGATGTGCAGAGGAGAGGGGGAAGATCTCTAAGAAAGTGGCCAATTTTGCATTTCCCTTATGCACGACAATTAATATGAATGCCTGTGCTGCTTTTATTTTAACGACTGTATTGTTTGTCTCTACGAGCCATGGGATGGAATTTTCGGCATTAGAGCTGGGGCTGTGGATTATTTTAAGCACGGTTGCAGCTGTAGGTAATGCAGGCGTTCCTATGGGTTGTTTTTTTCTGGCTTCTGCCTTTTTAGCTTCTATGCACGTTCCTCTTCAGATGATGGGGATTATTCTGCCCTTTTATGCCTTAATTGATATGCTTGAAAGTGCGATCAATGTCTGGTCAGACTCTTGCGTGGCTGCGACAGTACAAGCAGAGGTGGCCCCTCATTTCGGCAGTGTAACAGAAAATACCGATTAAAAATTTCCTTGCAGTCCTTCAGACTGCGATATGCAACCCATTCATACCCAGGGCGTTGCCCTGGGCTGTTGCAATTATAGCCCTACAGGCTAGTAACACTTTCACTTATAGTCCGAAGGACTAATAGTGCAACAGCCCGAGGGAAAACTAGTCCGAAGGACTAATAGTGCAACAGCCCAGGGCAACGCCCTGGGTGTGAATGAGTTGCATATCGCAGTCTGAAGGACTGCAAGAGGTCTAATTATGATAGTTGGCGGTTGAATTTTTTTTCTGATATCTTATGGATAAGCACCCACATATGTGTGGGCTATAAAAATGGAGATAAATAAAATGAGCGGAGAAGAAATAAAAAAAATAACCTGTCAAACAAGGGTGAAAAATATAGGCCTCAAGGTAAAAGAAGGAGCGATTTGGATGGGAAAAAAAGTTAAAGAATTTGTCTATGCGCATCCGGGCGAACTTCTTCTTATCACTTCTTTAGCTGGAAGCTTGATTTTTTTTCCGATTGGATATGGGGCAGCGTACGCCACAGGCTCTTTGGTAAAAGAATGTGCTTGGGTAAAAAAAGCGGTAAGCTATTTGCCATCTAAATTTTCAATCGTCTGCATGGCTGCTTTTGTAGGGGGCTTATGGATGCAATGGATTGTTGTAAGTGCGTTATCTCTTGTTGTGTTAGGAGCCATTAATGGCCTGACATATCGCTGCAAAGAAACAAAAAATGAAGAGAAACGCATTGCTTTATGAAACAACATTTGGCTTTACTTATAGCTTATGATGGCTCTCACTTAAAAGGCTGGCAAAAAACAGTTCTTGGTGAGAGCGTGGAAGAACATTTGCAAAATGTTTTAGAAAAAATTGTGCGATCCCCTGTGGTTTTACAGGCAGCCAGCCGTACAGATGCCGGCGTGCATGCAAGAGGGCAGGTGGTCGATTTTTTTTTAGAGCAACCCATAATGCCGTATCGTTTGCAAAAAAGTGCCAATGGGCTGCTTCCAGCCTCCATTCGCGTGCTCAAAATTGTGGAGGTGGAAGAGTCCTTTCATCCAAGCTTAGATGCCTTAGAAAAAGAATACCATTATTCTATTTGGAATCATTATATCCAGCCTCCTCACTTGCGCTTGTATAGTTGGAAATTAGGGGATTCTTTAGATGTGGACCTCATGCAGCAGGTGGCAGCTTTATTGATTGGAACGCATCACTTTGAAGCTTTCTGTAACGACCGCGCTAAGTTGGCTCATAAGGATGACTTGCGCACTTTAACGCAAGTGAGTGTGAGCAGGGGTAAGGGAAAGGAGATTAAAATAGTCATGCGTGGGAATAGCTTTCTCTACCGCATGGCCAGAAACATTGTGGGAGTGTTAGTGCGCTGCGGCAAGAAAGAGATGACTATGGATAATGTGGCTGATTTGCTTAAAGGGGGCAAACGCGAAGAAGCGGGAGTCACAGCCCCCGCTCATGGTCTTTTTTTAGATCGTGTTTTTTATGAAAACTTACATTCTACCTAAAATCTCATTATATCTCTGTTTAAATTGTTCTGAAGTAGGGCGGTCATCTTTAGGGCCAATGCCTTCCATTAGAAGATCAGCCATTTCTTGTGGCACGCCTTTTTCCATTAATAATCTATGATTTTTTTCGCCCAGCCTATTATTTTCTTTAGTTTGAGGATAGGTTCCTTGGCGAGAGGAGCCGGTTTCTTGTTGACCTTTTGTGAAAATTTCAATAAGGCTCAAAGCAAATGCAAATACGTCCGATTGCTCTAAGGTGTTGTTTTCTTCTCGGGGCATGTAGAAAGGAGTTCCCTTATTTGAAATAACAAGAGGTTTTTGGTTGGCATTCTCTTCTGCGGCATCGAAATCAGCAAGAATTATTTGAGAAGGGACTCCTTGATCATTCACTTTTATTAAAAAATTAGCTGGTTTAATATCGCGGTGCACAATATTCATTTGGTGCGTATAGGCTAATCCTTCTACAGGAGCTTGAAAAAGTTGAAATTGTTTTTTTGGGCTTAGTTCATAAAATTTTTCCATTTGAGGGCTTAACTTTATTTTATTTATCTTCAGGTCACCACCCGTCATCAACTGAGTTTGATAAATAGTTTTTTTTACTCCCTTAGTGTTGGTAATTGTGGTAATTTCACTTGGCGCACGTTGAATACCCGGATGATCTAATTTTTTTAGGATAAATATTTCATTTTCCATTCTTTCTTGTGATTGGGGTGATACTGCCTCCTCTATTTCTTGGCTCATAGGATTATCAAACTGAAATCGTGGAGCTTCTTTGGCTGCGACAAATGTTTTACCGATTAGGTCGAATGTTTTAGAGACAACGCCAAAAGTACCCCTACCTAGCTCTTGTGTAAATACGTGCATCTGTTTTAAATCTTCTGAAAAGAAAATATCTTTATCGGGAATTTCATCTAACTTTTTAAAGCCGAGTTGAATGGTTTTAAGAAGAACTTCAGGCGTTAGGGCTGTTGTCACTTTTGCATTTTCGTTTGTTGCTTCTTTTTCTAATTTTCTGCTCGCGAGGTCAAGCGTATATTGATTTACAATGTCTTCGTATTGGCTTAAAACTGCTTGGCGTTTTTCAAATGCCTCTGTTAACTTCCCTTTTCCCTCTTTTGCAAGATCTTTGACTTCGTCATGTGTAAGGCCTAAACGTTTAGCCGTGCTGCGTATATTGATAAAGGTGTCTGTTCCTTCAATACGAGTAAAAAGAAAGGTTCTGGAAAAGAAATTCAATTCATTCTTAGTGGCAGCAGCGATTCTTAAAGAGGCATGTACTCCGCCTAATGTTAATCTTTTGATTGTAGTATTTTTTCCAATACCAATAGAACCTATGTGTTTAACGGATTCAGCGTTTTGAACCCCTAAAGTTTCGGATAATTTATCTATAGGTATATTTTCCATGAATAACCAACTTTATGTTAATTATATTTAATTTCAACCTTATTATAACATTATCTTTAATTATTCATCAAATTTATTGTTTAACGCTGTTTTTAATATTCGATTTTTGTTCTTTGGGATTTTAAAAGTTTTCTGGAAGCCCTCCGGGCTTTCAGAAAACTGTATGGAGATTCATTTCTGCGGGTATTAAATAAGTTGAAGGTAATCGGCTAAGAAGTAGGCGGCTACAATCATGCCAATAAAAGTGAGTGTCCAAATTAAGTTAGGTAGCCACTTCACGCCAGAGCCGGGATGTCCTCTAACTTCCAGAGTGCCAATACCATAAGAGAATTCTTGTTTTTGCGGCTTTTGAAAAAGATGGGGATTTTCTTTTAAAATCTGCTCACCATCCAATCCTAAATAGGCGGCATACTGTTTAAAAAAGCCTTGAGCGTAGACAGGGGAGGGGATCTTGTGAATCTCTCCCTCTTCAATGGCCTGCAAATGGTTGCTGCGAATGGAAGTTGCATTTTCCGCTTCTTTTAAAGAGATGTCCATTTCTTCTCTCTGCTTTTTTACGTTTACTGCTTTCTTACG
>CALBHK010000275.1 GCA_937894565.1 uncultured Chlamydiae bacterium | reverse complement strand
GAATGGGTTAGATATCGCAGCCTGAAGGGCTGCAAGAGTTAGCCTGATGCGTATGGGATAGGCAGGATCGCCTTCGGCGGCAGGATGGGGAGGATAGAAACACAACATATGATTAACTTTCTTTCCTTTCCAAAAAACAAAAAATTATAAAGGTTTATTTTTCCTGACAAATATTTTTATCCTGCCCATCCTGCCGCCGAAGGCGATCCTGCCCATCCTGTTATTCTTCTTTTTCCTGTATCTTATCGGTTGATCTTGTTACGCAAATGCAAAGTCGCACTGTCGCCATGCTTCGAACAACCCAATTCCGACACTTGTTGCCAGATTCAAACAGCGCGCCCCGCTTTTCATGGGAATGGTCACACTGCGATCAGGAAATAATGCAAGAAGCCGTTCGGATAAACCCGACGTTTCGGATCCAAAAATCAGTTGGTGGTTTTGTGTATAAGAAATTTGGCTATAAGGCAATGCCGCATGGCTAGAAAAGAAAACAAAGGGGGCTGTAGTCTGAGATAGATAATGAATAAAAGCTTCTTCGTTCTCTAGAAACTCAAAATGCACTCCTTCCCAATAATCTAAACCAGCACGTTTAAGATGGCGATCATTAAGGGAAAATCCACAGGGCCCAACTAACATAAGCTCAGACCCCGTTACACTGCAACTGCGCACCACATTTCCCGTGTTTTGCGGAATTTGCGGTTGAAATAAAATAACTTTCATCTAGGTAAAATAACTTTCATTTAAGAAATAAACGGCTTCACTAAAAGTTTAAGAGCATCAATATCTTTTAAGCCCACCACACGTTTTACCTCTTTTCCATCCTTAAAAAGAATGAGAGTAGGAATAGAGGTCACTTGAAAAGTTTGAGTCGTTTTTTGGGAAGCATCGATATCAATTTGGGCTACAGTGACTTCAGACTTCATCTCTTCAGCAAACTCTTCAATCACCGGCTCCATCATACGGCAGGGACCGCACCACTGTGCAAAAAAATCCACTAGCACCACGCCCTTGCCGGTTTTTTCATGAAAATTATCATCATTTACGTGGACAATGTTGTTTGAGTTATTTGACATATTCTCCCCTTACTCTTGGATTTTATAACTCCCAAACTACCAGATTGTAGATTTAAAATCTCTCTCTATTTATAATTAGGCAGACAAAAAGTTAAGGATTTTTTATGCAGTACCATGTTTTAGCCTACTACTTATTCACTGAGGTTCCCAATCCTCCTAAAGAAGTTGCCGATCACCGCCGTTTCCTCGAAGCACTTCAAGCAACCGCCCGCATCTATATTTCTGAAGAAGGAATTAATGGCCAAGCTTGTTTGCACGCAGATCATGTAGAAAAATATATTGAATGGATGGCTGCGCATCCCGTTTTTAAAGAAGCCGTGATCAAACGTCAGTTCTGGCACGAACCTTGTTTCCCTAAACTCACCGTTAAATACCGCAAACAGTTGGTGGCTTTAGATGAAAAGGTGGACATGAGCAAAACAGCCACTCACCTCTCTCCTAAAGAGTGGAAAGAGAAGATGGAATTAGCGAAAAAACCTCTCTTAATTGATGTGAGAAATGATTATGAAACATTTGTGGGCCACTTTGAAAATGCCCAAATGCCTCCGTGCAATACTTTCCGTGAATTTAAACAATACACTCAAGATCTTAAAGAAAAAACAGACCCAGCCACCCCCATCATGATGTGCTGCACGGGAGGCATTCGCTGTGAAGTCTATTCTGCTTATCTTAAAGAACAAGGCTTTGAAGAGGTCTATCAATTAGATGGCGGCATTATTAACTATGGGAATAAAGAAGGCAACGCGCACTGGAAAGGGAAGCTATTTGTCTTTGATGACCGCTTAACGGTGCCTATCTCAGAAGAAGAGAACGAAGTAGTGGGCAAATGCCACCATTGCAACAGTCCTATTGAAAGCTACTACAACTGCGCCAACATGGACTGTAACAACTTATTTTTATGCTGTCCTGATTGTATTAAAGAACATAAGGGATGCTGCCAAGAGAGCTGCGCCCAAGCAAAACGTGTGCGCGCCTATCACGAATCAAACCCCCATAAACCTTTCCGAAAAGGCAGGCAGATGGCCCAATAGATTCATTGATTGATTACTCTAAGGAATGTTATTTAAACAAATCCGAATGCGACCCAGTTCTTTTAAAGATGATTTCACTATCAGTTTTGCAATAAACTAACAACCAATCGGGCTCTATGTGACATTCCCATCGACCCTTAAAGTTTCCCTTAAGCTTATGGTTACGATATTTCTTTTCTAAAGGTTCTTCTTTTGATATACCGAACGTAGTTGAAAAGTTGGAATTTTGACAAGGAGGCTGCTCAAAATTTTTTATCTGGAGCGAATGACCATTGCCTC
>CALBHK010000274.1 GCA_937894565.1 uncultured Chlamydiae bacterium | reverse complement strand
ATTAACAAATCAACCACCAAGCCTTATGTTCCGCGCTCACCACGATTCTGTTTAAGACCCTTTGCTTTCTCTTTGAGTAAATCGATTGATGCGTTTGGAGCAAACAATAGCGACCATTTTTTGTATTTTTGAAAGGCAGTTATCGGGCTTTTTACAGAGACAGCCTCTTCTGAGTCGTTTAATGGAATTCTGTTTGATTTTGAAAATTGATTACGAAATATATTTTCGAACTCTTGTTTCGATAGGCTTAAATTTGTGTCAGCGCCATAATAAGAACCAATGCTTGCCATAATTAAATCTTGCCTGATGCGGTTGTTGTAATTGTCAAATTGATCAACTTTAAAAGGTAATGAAGAGTCACGACCACCATCATTAAAACCGAATTGGTAAATTTTATGGACAGAATATGCAGCTGAAATAGCTTGCGTTGAAGAATAGGAAGCCTTTTTAAGCTCTTTGGAAAAATAAGCGGAACTCCAAAATGTATAAGGCTTTCCCGTGTCGCAGGAGATGTTAATTTCTCGTGGGTATGAGTATAAATGGGAAATGTTTTTTTGCTGAGCTATAGCGTCTAAAACTAAAGGGCCATTTGAGAGAATAAATAATATATGTTCAAGGTAAATGTTTCCAACTCCTAATGTTGCTAACTTTCTATAGGTATTGCCTCCACCAGAAGAAAGAAGTGCAATTGTATCCCATGTCATTTGTTCAGAAACTTCATGGGAATATCCACTAGTTTTAAAACTAGTGTAGATATCATCAAACCAAAAAGCACTGGATATATCTTTTTCATTTATTCTAGTTAAAATTTTAATCGCAATTTTAGAGTATACCTCAATTATTTTAGGTTCATTTAGCAGTTTTTTCCACAAGCCATGAAAGACAACTTGCTTTTCTGTAGGGGTTGATGAGGAAATTATCCATGATAAACCCTTTGCACATGAACTCTTGTCTTCTTCTGAAAAAACTAATTCAGAGCATAAGTAACTACCGGCTATAAATCCTGCAAAGTTTGATAAATAGTCATTCTTGCTGGCTCTATCCTTTTCTATAAGATTGTTAAACCTTGAAAGATAAATATTAGAAATTTGAAAGTTCTCTTTTAATATTTTTATGGACTGATTGAGGGTGTTCCTATTTTCATAATCACTACTGTTTTTTAAATCTTCCAGTAAGTTGCTATGATTAATTGAATAATAGGCGTTCGGTAAGTTTTTATCTAAAAAGGATTTTTGAAAACTTTTTAAGTAGGAAATAAAAACAGAAATTCTCCATTTTTCAGAGGGTAACTTTAACTGTGACCACACTGATGAGGCCATATTATTCAGTGAGCTTTCTTTTAAAAAGACTGTGGATCCGGTTGTCACACAGTAATTTGAAATAAGCTGATTTGTTGGCATTGGTGTTGAATAATTTTGATCTTTAATGTCAGTAGGTGCCGAAATCAGCTGTGAGATATAATTAACTTCTTCCTTTTTCTTGAGTAAATTGATTTCAGTTGAGGATGGAATCAATTTACTATCAAAAACCTCTTGAGTAAAAGCAAGATGCGAAAAAATGAAATTAAAAAAAATGAAAAAAAATAATAAATTATATGACTTCATTTTTTTCCTCTTGCTAGATGGATGTTAATTTTTACATTGTGGAATTATTCCATTTGAAACATCGCCAGATTTTAAAACTTGATCTAGTCTTTCTCTTGATTCATTGAAATCAGCTGCTGTGGCAGCTCTTGATATTTTTGTTGATATACCATCTGTTAATCCTGAAACAAAATCTCTTATTTCAGTAGGAGAATTAATACTTTCTCCAGATTTTACACGCATATGAACTTCTTCGGTCTGAGTATATACTGGTTGTTCTGAAGTTGGACTTGAATAGTATTTAATATCAATCGTACAAGACCCATCTTGGTAAGCTACAAAACAATCTCTAATTTGATGTTTAATACAAGCGATGTCTTGGTGTTGATTCGTAGCAATCAAATCTTTTAATGTCTTTGAGTAAGATTGGGAAACAAACAAAACTTGAGAGATGAGGGGTACTAATAACAATTTATTCTTCATAAATTATCGCTACCTTTCTTTAGAATCTGGGATTAATTTCCCAAGATAAATACACTAGATGTATTTGTTGGTTATGAGCATAGTATGTAAAAAATGGAAATTTTAAAACTGTCTTAATTTACTACAGAAAAGATTTCACGAAAAAGTTAAATAAGGCTAGGGCGTTTAAAAGCTGTTTCTGCTTTCTCTCCTAAGTATTCCCCGGCGGGTTGGGGCCCCTGTATTAACAAATCAACCACCAAGCCTTATGTTCCGCGCTCACCACGATTCTGTTTAGAAAAAAACAATTGCTGATCTTGAGGATAAGCTTAAATCAGAGACCGATAAAGATAAAAAGAAACAGCTCAGCAATCAGATTGGCACTCTTAAAGGTGAAGTAGCTCTTGTTGAAAATAGAGTTAATTCAGAAGGAAAAATTGCTGAATACGTAGGAGAACTTTCGAAAGTAACAGGATATAAATCAGGGTCTGGAGCTTTGGAGAAAATCGCTAGAGCGTCAGCTTCAAATATCGAGGCTAATAGAAAGTCTGGTATAACAGTAGACCCTGCTGAGGCCGCAAAAGCAGCTGCCAAGGGTGTTAAATAGTCAGTTTGTGCAAGCAGCCAATATTTTTTTATGGCTATGTTTTTTATTTTTGAGCTCAAGTCTTTGGGCTCAGTCACCTACAAGTAAAGCAGATAAATATTCAAGTTATTTTTATCAACTGACTCCGTCGAAGGAATTGGTTTCTAAAATTGCATCTTCTGGTTCAGGAATTGCTTGCTCTGTGGGTGGTTGTGTAGGTCGAAATGCTGCTTCGGAAACTCAAGCTCTATTTTTAATGGCAACTTTGGCAGCTGTTGAGGGAATGAAGCAACAAGTTGAAGTTTCGGGAATTAAAAAAGAGCAAGTTTCTTTAAATGATTTATCAAAAGTAGCCATTTCTTCTGCGGATCACTTAGTGAAGGCTTCCGAAACCGCAGGCGGTCTAGGTATTATGTTTGCCACTAACAAAGCAATGAAGGTGCCATTAGACGCATTGAATTCAGTGATAATGAATTCCTCCACTCGACCGCTTTTAAAAGAACTTCTCGCAAACTCATCTGCTAATCTGGTGGGTTTTGTAGGGTTCGAGGCCGGAGCAGAACTCATGAGTAGAGCAATTCAAATGCTACCTGATGAAGTCGACCGCAAAAAAGCATCTACACTTATCCCAACTATGTGGAATGCAATGACTACTAAAGATCCGAACAAATCACAGGATGAAAAGAGAATTATATGGTAACGTAAAAAAAATTGTGTCTCCATAAGAAAAACTTATACAAGAGGGAGGCAAATTGATATGAAACTGCAAATGGGAATAGTCAAAGTAGAGATTAAAATTCCAGAGTTAGTAAAGGCTGTGGAAGTTTTTAAAGAAAATAATCACAAATTATATGAAGTTATAACAAGCGAAGTGAAGTCATCAGTGACGACTTGTTTAAATAAATTATTAGAAACTGAAATAGATATTTTTCTGGGTCAAGCAGATCAGAGTACAAATAAAAAGAATGGTAGTTATGAGAGAGAATTTTCAATTAAAGGCGTTGGGTGTATTAGATTAAGAATGCCACGAGATAGAAATAGTAATTTCAAAAGTTCAATTGTGCCAGAACATGAAACCATTGATAGGAAGTTAAAAGAAGATTTAGCATTATTACACTTAGCAGGTATTTCCAACAGAACGATGGCTTTAGTGTCTAAAAGAATTCTAGGAGTTAATGTATCAGCGCAAACTGTTCATAATTCTTTGGGCTTATTAGAGGATAAAGCATTAAAGTGGTTAGAGCGTCCGATAACAAAAGAATATAAAATTTTATTTATTGATGGAACTAATTTTAGCATAACGAGAAGAGGCACTACGGAGAAAGAGCCAACACTAGTTGTGATGGGTCTTGATGACAGGAACTGTTACAGCATATTGAGTTTCCAGCCAGGCCAAAAAGACAGTGCTGATTGTTGGGGTGAGGTTTTTAAAGATTTAATAAAACGAGGATTGAATCCAAAGGTTGTAGAAGTTGGTATTATGGATGGACTTTCCGGATTAGAAAAAAAATTCAAGGAATACTTTAACAATGCAGTAACAGGAAGATGTTGGGTTCATGCTAAAAAGAATATTTTATTAAAAGCTCCAAAAAGGCTATCAGATTCTTTAAATTTATTAGTTGATAGGATTATGTATGCAAAGAGCGAGTCTGAAGCAAGGCAGGCTTTTCGTGGGTTAAAAGAGCAAATGGGAAATGACGCAGAAAGAGCTGTTGCTTGTTTAGAAAAAGATTTAGAATCGCTATTGGTACATTTTAAATTTGAACAAAAACTATGGAGAGTACTAAGAACAACAAATCCAATAGAAAGGATAAACAAAGAATTAAAAAGAAGATTTAAATCAATGGAGCATGTCAGTGAAAAAACACAAAATGTATTACTCGCATTTACAGCAATGAGATTAGAATATAATTGGCAATCTAATTCAGTTGACAACAAGAAGATAAATAATTTAAAAAATCAAAAATTAATTAATAATCAAATCGATGATGTATTAGAAAATCTTATACATTAAACACGTCAGACACAAAATTTTTTACGTTACCTCTAATTCCCATCGGAGCCCAAACATTATAGATCGGCTTCCAATACACTCCTGTG
>CALBHK010000273.1 GCA_937894565.1 uncultured Chlamydiae bacterium | reverse complement strand
CACGACGCTCTTCCGATCTTCTTATTTTTCTTCTTCTCCGCGTTTCCTCTGCGCTCTTTGCGGCTCTGCGGTTAGCTCTTCTCTCCACTTCCTCCTTCTCCTCTCTTCTCTTAAAAAAGGTTGAAGAAGAAAAGCACTTGTTGTTAAGGTGATTTTTATAAACGTTAAGTAAAGGAAGGCTCCATGAGCAAGGATATCTGGGTTGTTGTCGCTAATAGCAGTCAGGCTCACATCTATCGCAGTGATGAACATAACTCACTGACACCGGTGGAAAGTATGAGCCATCCTGAAAGCAGTTTGCATATAGGCGATCTTGTCTCGGATAAACGAGGCACATCCTTTGATAGCATGGGATCTGGAAGGCATGCTATGGAAAGCCATAATTCTCCTCATGTTGTGGAAACAAAAATTTTTGCCAAAGAAATTGTGCATAAATTAGAAAAAGCTTATGAAGAAGGTAAGTTTAAGAAATTTTATCTTACGGCTTCTCCTGCTTTTTTGGGTGAATTACGTAGTGTATTGTCATCTATTCTTCTTCCTCACTTAGCCGGCGAAGTGAATAAAGATTTAACGCATTATAAACCCGATGTGATAAGGACCCACCTACCTTATGTTGTATAAACCACAAATTATCGCCCTATCTGGTAGCATTAGAAAAGAATCTGTTAACAAAAAGCTTTTAGAGCTTTTTTGTTCGGATTTAGAAAAAAACGGAGCTGCTGTCCAAAGAATAGATTTAGCTCAATATCCTATGCCGCTTTACAACGGGGATGATGAAGAAGGGAAAGGGATTCCAAAAGAAGCTTTGAAACTGTTCGAACTCTTTGTAAAATGCGATGGATTTTTGATCGCTTCTCCCGAATATAATAGCTCTATCACTCCTCTGCTTAAAAATACGATTGATTGGATTTCAAGACCCAATCAAGGTTCTTTAGAGGCTTATAGAGGAAAAAGCGCACTCCTTATTAGCGCAAGCCCCGGGGGAATGGGGGGTGTGCGCAGCTTAGCGGATACTAGGTTGCTGTTAAGCAATATTTATGTCCATGTATTTCCCGATCAATTTACCCTCTCTTCCGCATATGATGCTTTTGATGCGGCGAATCGGCTAAAAGATGGTAAAAAAATGCAGCGTATTAGTGCTCTTTCTGCAGAATTTGTGAATTTTAATCGAAAAATAGCAAAAAATAATTAAATAATCCCACCCCTTAAGGGGTGGGTATTCCATGTTTTCATTTAATTAAATTAAATTTTTTAAAAACAATTGATTTATGTTATAATCAAGTTGTAAGTTAATTAATGTATTTAATTTATTTAGTTCTCTGAGGTGAATTATGAGTAACTTCCCTAGCTTGCCGATGATCCCAACCGGAACAAAGATCGTAACGTACCAGCCGCCTAAGGAGAAAAAAGAAGAAATAGGACAAGAGGTACATGGAAGAGAAGGAGCTCATGATGTTTCCACTCTTACAAAGAGCAATACTAAAGAACTTTCTAGTAGAATTTCATTGGCTTTGGGTCAATCAGAGGATTTAAAGCCGGGGGATCATCTTACACCGCCTGTGCAAGAAAATCATGATGTAGCGGTTCTGAATAAAAAAACAGATGTAAAAGTTAAGCTAGGGTTTAAGTCTAAATTAAAAGAAGCAGGCCCTAAAATGAAAAAATTTGCTATTACGTATTTGAAAGCATTAAACCCACTTCACTTAATTACCGATACAAAAGCTTTTCAATCTTTGAAAGAAAAAGTTCAGACCAAATTTCAATCAAAATCTAAAAAAGCAGAGGTTACAATAAAAAACAAGCAGAAGTTGCAAGAGAGTACTGTTCCCATTACCAAGGAGAGAAGTCAGACAGCCCCAATTCAAAATAAGGAGAGTGTTCCTACTACAAAAGAGAGGAGCCAGACAGTCCCAAATTCGAAAGGTATACCCCCTCAGATAAATGAAAACCCTGTTTCTTCGGAAAAAAAGACTGGCCAAATTGTTAAAAAACAGCTACATCTAAATTCATCGAGTATGAAAGAAACAGTTAATAAGTCAGAAAAATTTGTTCGGGATAGGTTAGTTCAGACAACTAATTCTTCTAATAAAAGTGATGTTATTGATCAATCAGAGGTTAGGTTATCCTCAACAGAGAAAAAACCAAAACTTCCAGAAGCTTTTCTTGCCGTCAAAAAAGATGATAAGGGTAGGTTCGAAGCGCTTTCCAAAAAGGAAGTACTCAATTTTCTTGTTCAATACGATCTGATGAGCAAAGAAGAAAAGTTAAATCTTGACCCCTCTTTTCATCAATTATCAGACATCTTATCTAGTCAATTTAAAAAGTTTGCAAAGTCTGATTGCAAGAAATTTTTGAATGATTATATCTCAGCTCGTTTAGAGATCATAAAAGATGATTCGTCCTTGGAAAAAATTGAAGGAATATTATACGACGTTTTGAATTTAGCAATTAAGGGAAAAATAGGAAGTGATGATTTTGCAAATATTATAAAAGAACATGGGGAGTTTTCTAGTGTTTTCAAAGGACGGCTGGAAGCCTTGGGAAATTTTCAGAAAAAATTGCAGTCTTTAAATCCAAGCTCAAAAACTTTTTCTGAAGAAAATGGAATTAAATTAAATGGTAAAAAATTTTTAAAAGGAAATGTGGAAAAAGTTGCTAAAGATTTGGATAAGAAGTTTGGTCTTCTTTTTCTAAATATGGTCAAGAATTTTGAAACCCTAGAAGATGTGGGAAAAGAAGGGGAGAGCCAGAAAGAATTAAATGACTTTACGTCCAAATTTCAAACAGCCATTAATAGAAATATTTTGCAGCAAGATTCTGTTCAAGAGTCTATGAATGAAATACGAAACACTATTGAATTGGCAAATCGATTAAAAACATCAGGAAATTTGCATGCATTTTTGGTTGTAGCGACTATTTTACAAAATCCTTTGATCGATCGTATTATTGCAAACTCTCAGGACATTAAATTGAAGGAGGCAGTTATATCTGATATAGGAATTATAAAAAATATAGCACATCCTGGCGGTAACTATAAAAATTTAAGACCTCTATTTCAAGAAGCAATTACCCTGCCGGCAAGTATTTTTTCTCAAGAAAAAATACTTACTCAAGCTTCTCTTGGTCAGGTTAAATTAACTCAAAGTAATGAAATTGAACGGTTAGAGAAGGAAGGAAAATCAAAGGAAGAGCTTGCACCTCTTAAAGAAAGAAATGCAAAAATAGAAGTCTATGAATATGGAGTAATGACAAATACTGAATCGGCTATAGAAAAATCTGTGGAATCTTTGATTCAAAAAAATCCAGAGGCATTTAATAAAGATCAAGTGGTATTCGAGACAAATCTAAATGCGTTTATAAATGAATTTGG
Source organism: uncultured Chlamydiae bacterium (assembly GCA_937894565.1). Taxonomy (GTDB): domain Bacteria; phylum Chlamydiota; class Chlamydiia; order Chlamydiales; family CALBHK01; genus CALBHK01. The sequence continues at coordinate 2,336 of CALBHK010000273.1, read as the reverse complement.
GGGAGTTGGGGAGAATGAGGTGTTTAGTCAATTTGAAAATAGCATTCCTAAGCCTTATCGTGAAATACTACCCTTGATAAAAGGTGTGATTGATGGGAATAAATTAATTGAAAGTGATGGGAAAATAAAAACAGAAAAGAGGGATGAGGGTCTAGTGAATATCGGGGTAGGAACAAGTAAAGAATCAGTAGAAACGGCCATGAATTTTTTTGTTAAATTAAATGAATTAAAAGAAGCTGCTTCTAAGTCGCCTTTTTTTAAACAATTATTTTTGGATCAAATAGAACAGTTAGAAAAAAAATGTTTAGCTAAAAGCGATACGTGGGTAAGTAACGTCCTATCTAAAAATCCTAAAATTAAAAAAGAATACGATGTTCTCATTCAATGGAAGAATGAACAGAAAGAAAAAGAGTTGGGCTTTTTTGCCAATTTGGTAGTTAAGCTTACAAATGATAAAAAGCTTCAGGTAAACGAAAATGGAACTTTGGGTGTTGTAGCACGTAAATCTAAAGAAGGTTCGGACGATAATGTGGGTAGAAGTAAGAAGTCCAGAGATGCGGCCCTTGATTTTTTAAATAAGTTAGATGATGTAAGTGTAGGAAAAGAAAAAGAGTGTTTAAAGATTTTAGAATCATTGGGAAAAAATTTATGGTTTAAAAAAGTTTTGGAAAATCACCCCGGTGTTGGAGACGTGATTAAGGTCTTTCAAGAACAATACCAGAAAAATCTCCTATTATAGTGATTTAAATCACTTCCTAATTTTTGCTTATCTTATCGACATAAACAAAAAAATGAGGTAATCTCTCAGTAAAATGAGAGGTTTTTTATGTTTAAAGAGATAGAAAAAGAGAGCGTCGACGGACGCGAATTGCGTGTGATGCAACTTTGGAAAGAGTGTGATTTTTTTAAAGAATCTATCCGCGCTCGAACTAATTCTCCTCGCTTTGTTTTTTATGATGGTCCTCCTTTTGCAACGGGACTGCCCCATTATGGCCACTTACTTGCCGGGACGCTTAAAGATGTGGTGCCTCGTTATAAAACAATGAAGGGGTATTATGTAGAGCGTCGCTTTGGGTGGGACTGCCACGGCCTTCCGGTTGAAAATGAAGTAGAAAAAATGCACGATCTTGCCGGCGCACCCTCTATTAACGCTTTTGGGATCGCCCGTTTTAATGAAGCGTGCCGCTCTATTGTTTTGCGCTACACAGAAGAGTGGAAGGCCAGTGTGAACCGCATGGGACGCTGGGTCGATTTTGATGCCGTCTGGAAGACGATGGATTTACCCTTTATGGAAAGTGTCTGGTGGGTTTTTAGCGAGCTGTATAAAAAAGGATTAGTCTATGAAGGGTTAAAGGTGATGCCTTTTTCTGCCAAGCTTGGCACTCCGCTTTCTAATTTTGAGGCCTCTGAAAACTATAAAGAGGTGGACGATCCTTCTTTAACTGTGATTTTTAATCTGGTGAATGATCCTCAAACAGCTATTTTAGCTTGGACGACAACGCCTTGGACACTTGTTTCTAATTTAGCCCTCATGGTCAGCTCTCAGATTGAATATGTGAGAATTCATGACCATCACAGCGGAAAAAACTTTATTTTAGCCAAAGAGCGCCTCCCTATCTATTTTGATGATGAGACACAGTATAGCGTGCTCAATACCTTTAAGGGGGATGAGCTGATCGGAGTGGAGTATCTGCCTCTTTTTCCTCATTTTGCGCAGCGTGCAGAATTGGGAGCTTTTCGAGTAATTGAAGGAAGTGAAGTGAGCACAGAAGATGGAACGGGAGTTGTGCATTGCGCCCCGGCTTTTGGGGAATCAGATTTTCACTCGGCGCAAAAAGCGGGCATTGAACTGGTCTGTCCTGTGGATTTAAACGGAAAGTATACAAAAGAAGTTCCCGAATATGAGGGACAGTTTGTCATCGATGCCAATAAAGCGATCATGCGCCGTTTAAAAGAAGAGGGGAAGGTGTTTAGACAAGAAACTATTCACCACCGCTATCCTTTTTGCTGGCGATCTGATACTCCGCTCATTTACCGCGCTGTGCGCACCTGGTTTGTGTCGGTTGAAAAAATTAAAGATCAACTATTAGCTTCTAACCAGCAGATTAATTGGATGCCTGCCTACTTAAAAGAGGGCCGTTTTGGCAAGTGGCTAGAAGGTGCCAGAGATTGGGCTGTAAGCCGTAACCGTTATTGGGGAACGCCCATTCCACTTTGGAGAAGTGAAGAGGGGGAGTTGCTCTGTTTAGGAAGCATTGCTGAATTGGAAGCATTGACAGGCGAAAAAATCACCGATCTACACCGCCATTTTATTGATCACCTTACTGTTGAGAAAG
>CALBHK010000272.1 GCA_937894565.1 uncultured Chlamydiae bacterium | reverse complement strand
AAAAATTAAAAACAAAAAAAGAAGAAATTCATGTTGAGTTATCCACAGAAAATCGAAAATCTTTTTTCTTGTTTTTTATATACTTTCAGTATTTTAAGTATTTTAGACACCCCGCAATGCCATAGAAGAACAGGGGTTGTGGAAGCGAAAAACCAGAAATTTGGTGTGAAAAACCAGAAATTTGGTGTGAAAAACCAGAAATTTGGTGTGAAAAACCAGTATTTTTAAGATATGGTTTTTTCTTGAAAAACCAGTATTTTTAAGATACTGGTTTTTTCTTGAAAAACCAGTAATTTGGTGTGAATTTATGAAACAAATAAGTGTACCTGTATCGATAAATCTAAAAAAAATGACTCCCAAGGGGAAAGCAAAGGATGCTTTTAAGAATTCTATTATAGCCATACAGCATAACAATTTGGTGGAAGCTAAGTACTCTATGACTTTGCAGCAAAAAAGAATAATGATCTGGTTAGTTTCTCAAATAAAACCTAACGATATTGATTTTAAAGAACACGTTTTAAGCATAAGGGAGTTAATAGAAATATGCCAATTATCAGGAGAATCATCCTATAAAGAAATTAGAAATATAACATTTTCATTAATAGAGAAGGGTATACGAATTATTGATATCACCGATCCTAGTAACAAGAGAGAGATACAGGTATCTTGGTTGTCTTCTGCTGATTATTACCAAGGGAAGGTTAAATTAAGTTTTAGTCCAAAATTAAAGCCTTATCTATTGCAGTTAAAAGAAAAGTTTACTGCTATTAACGTGATAGATTTAATGCAGTTTAAAAGCGTTCATGCAATACGTATATATGAACTCTTAAAACAGTATCAGGATATAGGAGAGAGAACGCTTGGTATAGAAGAGATCAAGGAATGTTGCGGAGTTAAGGATAAATTAAGAAAATATGATCACTTTGAAAAATATTTACTTCTTATTGCCCAACGAGAAATCAACGAGAAATCTGATATTCATTTCGAATTTGAGCGTATAAAACCCTCAAGAAAAATAGAAGGCATCAAATTTATCATAAGCAAAAATAAAGCTTATGAGTTGCGAAATAATCCCGTAAAAGAAACTCAGGAAGTAAAAAGAAAACCAGCGCTAATTGATACTTTAAAAGAATTTGGTTTAAGCCTGCGAGTTATTAATCAGATTTTAAAAGAAAATACAGAGCAAACTATCCAGAACGCCATTAATGCAGTTGATTTACAATTATCAAGAGGGCAAGTTCGTAACACTAAAGCAATGTTAATGACGGCAATAAAAGAACAATGGCATCCTGAAAAATATAAACAAAGGTAATTAATACCAGTCAAGCAAGCCATTAGTATTATTGCCGCTGACTTACTCAACCAGTAATTGCTTTTTTTAAGTATTTATTAGCCTTAAGTATTGTTCTTCCGATATTACAAAGACAGTATTGTCCTTATATTGAATGGCTTGTGCTTTAGTTAAAGCATTAGACACTATAATATTCAGAAACAATCGTGCATCGTTGGTAGGGAGTTCGTTTAAGGTGTATAGTTCAAAATCGTATTTGTAATTAATCATAATCAACCTCTTAGCTTGTTAAAATGGTGCTAGGGGCTGATTACAGTTATTATAAAACAACCACTTACTGCTTTTGTGCCCTCGGGCACTTATGACAGTAAACCCCCAGCATAAAGCTTAAGGCTAATAAGAATTGATTTATTAATAATGGTAATCAGTCATCACTAACAGTTTTAAAGCTAATAGAATTAACGCTAACAATCAAGAATTATTTGTTTATTTTGTTACTTTTGATATAATATTTAGTATATTAATTTATACTATTTTTAATATGACAAATCTTTCTATTATATTACCAGACACTATAGCAGAAGCTAGTACAAAGGTAGCCAAAGAACTTGGGGTTTCAAGAACAGAATTTATACGTAGAGCTATTATTCATGAACTAGACAATTATAAAACCAAGTCAGAAGAACTCGGAATAATAAAAAGTTTCAACGCAATGAAAAAATCTACTAAATATTCCAAGGCATCCCAAAAACTAATGGATAGCCTATTTACAGAGTTACCGCAAGAAGAGGATAAATGGTGGGACAAATAGAAATACTAACTAGGGGTGGTGTCTATCTAGGAAAACTTAACCCTGCAAAACATGCTGAGATCGGTAAAGTAAGGCCAGTAATTATATTAAACTCTCAATTAATACTCGATTCTGCGCCGCCTATTATATTCATCTGTCCTCTTAGTAGTCAGTCCCAGAAGGAATTTAGCAATCTACATTATGAATTAAATCCAAGAGATAAATTAAAGGTTAAAAGTTATGCTTTAATAGAACATTGTAGATCAATCAGTTTAAATAGGATTGTATACCCAAGAATAGGACAACTTAGCAAGTCAGAATTAGATAATATCTTAAATAGGCTACAACGTTTAGTAGGTTTATAACTTTACTTCTTAAAAGTCCATTTTATATGAGTATGCCAATACTTATAATCTGCATCTAGTAGTTCTTTTTTGTTAGCTTCATAATTAATAATATCACTTTCTAAAAATACTAATATCCCGCTATTAATCTTTGCTATTGGTTTGGGAAAAGAGACATCCTGTTTTAATTTTTGATGCACTCCCTGTTTTGTATAATTCCATCTTTTTGCTAAATCTGCCACTCCTAAAAGCTTCATCTTTGTAAACTGATTTTATTGCTGATTTAAACTTTGAGCGGAGCATTGACGAAAGTCAATGCATAAGTGCGCATTTAGAAAAAACTAAATGAACTATTTCTTAAACTTGTTTATTATCTTCACCACTATTTACAATTTTCTCTGCTACACAACAGCAGGAATTTTTCCAAATAGAAACGCTAAAATTGCCCCTATAAATACAAATAAAATGCCTCTAACTGAACCCGATATTAATCCACTTGTACAACATTCTTTAGAGCGCAGGTGTTGAACTAAAATTCAACACCGTATTGCGCACTATCATGAAATCCATTTTTTTGTTATTTGAGTTCTCATCTAATCGTCAACGACCTTTGCTATTTTTGCGTCTCTATCAGGGATAATTTTTAGGGGACTTTGTGCCCCCTTAATACACCACTAACTTACTCGCAGTGATACAGAGCTAATAAAAATAATTTAGTAAGCACAGTAAATAAAAATGCGATAGCTGTCTGCAAGACCATAAGCAACTTTAAAAAAAAGTTCTTTAAGTGCGCACTTGGCAAATAGCTCAAGTGAATGCCAAAAACATTGGATAACATCTTTTCTAAAAAGCGGCTTATTTTTTCATGGAAACTTTTTTGAGTAGGACAACTCATAGAATTTAAAAAAGTAATTAATTTTAAAGAAACGAATTTTATTGAGCAAGCAAATTTATTTGCAGATTGCGTATAACAAAATTCCGTGAATGTTTGTTATAAACTTTAAGTTCCAAATTCAAAA
>CALBHK010000271.1 GCA_937894565.1 uncultured Chlamydiae bacterium | reverse complement strand
CAAAACTGTCAAAGCGTTTTTGACATCGATCTCTTTAAACCCATTTTATCTAGCATCGAGAAAGTTTCCGGCAAAAAATACAGAAGCGATGATCCTAATTGCAGCGCTTTTAGGGTGATTGCCGACCATCTTAGAAGTTTGAGCTTTGCCATTAGCGACGGCGCTCAACCGAGCAATGTAGAGCGTGGTTATGTGCTGCGTAAAATCCTAAGACGCGCTGTACGCTATGGACGCTACCTCGGCATTGAAGGTCCCTTCTTATCGCAATTACTGCCCTCTTTAATCGAATCCATGGGGGAAGCTTATCCAGAACTTAGGACAAGCAAAGAACGCATCACCGAATTATTAACTTTAGAAGAAGAGGCCTTTTTGCGCACTTTAAAGCGCGGCGGCAACATGCTGGGACAAATCATTGAAAATAGCCGCGAGCATGGCAACACCATTACGGGCGATGACGCCTTTAAACTCAAAGACACCTATGGCCTGCCTTTTGAAGAGATCGGCCTCATCGCCAAAGATTATGGCCTGGATGTCGATCAAATGCGCTTTGCCCAACTGGAAGAGAGCGCAAGAGAGAGATCAAAAGCCGCCCATAAAAGCACTAAACAAACCTCCGAAAACTCTCTTTTTGCCGACTTTTTAGAAAAAGAGGGACCCACTGCATTTGTTGGCTATCATACTCATAAAGAGATGGCCAAAATAAAAGCGCTTATTAAGGACAATCAATTCACAAACTCTTTACAAGAGGGGGAAGAGGGTTTAATCATTCTGGACCACACTCCTTTTTATGCTGAAAAAGGGGGGCAAGTAGGTGATATTGGAATGATCCACAACTCACAAGCAAACTTTCAGGTAGAGAACTGCCAGGTCCCTTATAAAGGCATTATCGGCCATATTGGAAAGGTCAAAAAAGGAGCTCTTCATATAGGCGATCCTGTAACAGCCGAAATCAACACACAGCGTCACGCTTTAATTGCTAATAACCACACGGCCACGCATCTAATGCACTGGGCTTTAAGGGAAGTTTTAGGCCCTCATGTGCGTCAAGCAGGATCTGTTGTCACTCCTCATTCTCTGCGTTTTGATTTTAGCCACCATAAGGCGCTTACCGATGAGGAAAAAATAAAAATTGAAAATCTCGTCAATGCAAAAATCAGAGAAAATGGATCTGTATGTACAGTAGAGATTCCTTATACAGAAGCTCAGCAAGACAACTCCATCGTGCAATTTTTTGGCGATAAATATGACTCTCTGGTACGCGTTGTCAACATCAATGAATTTTCCAAAGAGCTATGCGGCGGCACTCACACCGCTCACACGGGAAATATAGGATTTTTTCGCATTGAAAAAGAGAGCAGTATCGCAGCAGGTGTACGCCGTATAGAAGCCATCAGCGGAGAAGATGCTGAAAACTTTGTAAGAGAATATGAAAAACGCTTATCAACACTAGCCGAAACATTAAAGACAAAACCTCAATTATTAGAAGAACGCATCAAAAAGATGTTAGAAGAGCATACTCAACTAGAAAATGAACTCAAGACTCTTAAACAGGGACAGTTATCTCAAAGCGTTGCCTCAGTTCTAAAACAACATCAAAGCACTATCGACGGCATTCCTCTGCTCATTGCCCAGCTCTCAATCGATCCTTCAGATCTCAAAATATTTGTAGATCTTGCTTTAGAGAAGATGGGAGACTCTATCTTAGTGATCGGCACAGTGAAGGGCGATCAGTGCCAGTTAATTGCCCAAGTAAGCGAAATTTATGTGAAAAAGGGCATTAAAGCGAATGAGCTGATTAAAGAGATTTCCGGTCATATTCAAGGCGGTGGAGGCGGCAAGCCTCAAATGGCCCAGGCAGGCGGCAAAAATCCAGCCGGAATGAAAGTCGCTCTGGAACATGCCCGAGAGTGGCTTGATAAAAAAATCCATGCGTTATAAGAGATATGATGTTTAAATCCTCTGATTTCCATAGCTCTAAGCTTGATTTTCTAAAAGAATTGATCCGATCCGGAAAAGATATCAACATCTCTGATTTATCGTGGAATAGCCCCAAAGCCCTTATAGCCTCTTTGGCGCATGCTGCCACTCAAAAAACAATCCTTCTCATCACAGCGGCTAGCCAAGAAGAGAGCTCGCTCTACAACGATTTCCCCCTCTTTACTGATGCCTTTATCGGTGACTATCCTGCTTGGGAGACGCTGCCCAATGAAAATGTTCCCCCTAGCCCTGATACTGTGGGAGAGCGCTATAACCTCTTAAACCGCTTACTCTCTAATGAACGTCCTATTATCCTCTGTGGCCTGCAAGCTCTGCTTCAAAGAGTCATCACGCCAGCACGTCTTAAGAGCCTCTCTTATACACTAAAAGTGGGCGAAGAATATCCATTTTCTGATCTGTGTGAAATGTTTGCTCAAATGGGTTATCGAAGAGAGGCTATAGCCAGTGATAAGGGAGAGTATGCTTTACGAGGGGGTATTGTCGATATTTATCCTGTAGATTCCCCAGATCCAGTCCGGATTGAATTTTGGGAAGACCGCATTGAGGGCATCCGCCGCTATGATCCCATCGGACAAAGATCCACTGAAAAAATAGAAAAAATATCCCTCACTCCTGCTAAAGAGCTCGAACTTATAGTGGAAGAGACAAAACTCTCTTCTTTTTTTGAATTTCTTCCTAAAGAGACTTTTGTCATTTTTGATGATCTGCACGCCATTTCTAAACGTTGGGAAGCTCTTCAAGAATTAGGACTCCCATCTGATCTCTTTTTTGATTCCCTTCCTCTTTTAATCGAGCAGCTTAGCTCTTTTCAAAAAATTTACATCTCTAATGAAAAAGAAATTCCACCCGAATTTATTGGAAAAATGGAAAACTCTGCTTCCTGGCCCTCTGCCTTTGTTCCGGTCAGCACTTATTTACAAAAAAATGAAGACCATATCCTCGATCTTCAGGGAGCAGAACTTCTGCACCATCTGGCAACAGTCGGGTCTGATCAGCCCATTACAATGCTCAGTTCTTCCGAAGCAGAACAAAAAGCCTTCGAAAGAAAATTAGAGGAAGAATCCATTCTCCTTCCTCCAAAAACTAAAAAGGAGTCTGGCTATCTCTCTGCCGGTTTTGCTTTAGAAGATGGGAATCTTCTTTTACTGCCCCTTACTGAATTCAATAGGCGCTATAAAATACGCAGACAGAAAATGCGCAGCACTTTTCACACAGCTCCAGGTGATAACTTTAATTTATCTATGGGCGACCTTGTTGTTCACCACTATCATGGTATTGGGAAGTATCTTGGGATCACCAAACGAAAAAATATTCACGGCGTAGAAACTGAATTTTTTCATATCGAATATAGCAGCAATTCGCGCCTTTTTGTGCCTTTAGAACAAGCAGGACAAATCACACGTTATGTAGGGTCAAGTGAAAAAATTCCCTCCTTAAGTACAATTGGAAGTCCTAAATGGAAAAGAACGAAAGAAAAAACGCAACAAGAGATCACAGCTTATGCTAAAGAATTAATAGAACTTTATGCTGAAAGATCGCTGCGAGGGGGCTTTCCTTATCCGGAAGATAGCAGCCAAATGATTGCTTTCGAAGAAGACTTTCCCTATACCCCGACAGAAGACCAGCTTCGTGCCATTCATCAAATAAAAATAGATATGCAATCTGAAAAGCCGATGGACCGCCTTATCTGCGGAGATGTGGGATATGGAAAGACGGAAGTTGCCATGAGAGCTGCCTTTAAAGCAGTAGTCGATGGGGGCAAGCAAGTGGCCATTTTAACTCCAACAACAGTTTTAGCTCTTCAGCACTACGAAAGCCTCACAGAGCGCATGGCTAATTTTCCCATCAACATTGCCGTAGCTTCAAGGTTCCAAAGCACCAAAGAGATGAAAAAGACTCTGGATGGGCTTAAGGAAGGTAAGATAGATATCCTTATTGGCACGCACCGCTTGATCAGCCAGGATGTTGTTTTCAAAGATTTAGGGCTTGTGATCATTGATGAGGAGCAGCGCTTTGGAGTTAAAGCTAAGGAGCATTTAAAAAAGATCCAAATAGGAGTCGACTATCTTACCTTATCAGCCACACCCATTCCACGCACTTTGTATCTCTCCTTAATTGGCGCCAGAGACCTCTCCGTCATCAATACTCCTCCACAAGAGCGCATTCCTATTAAAACCTTTATCACGGTGCCCAATGAAGAGACAGTCCGCAATGCCCTTCTGCGCGAACTTGCCAGAGATGGACAAGCATTTGTCATCCATAATCGCGTGGAAACTATTTATGAATTTGCGGCATGGATCAAAGAACTTGTCCCTCAAGCACGTATCCTGGTAGGGCATGGTCAAATGGACGCCAAAGAATTAGATAAAATTTTCCATCAATTCAAGTCCGGTCAGGCAGATATTTTAGTTGCCACGACTATTGTAGAAAATGGAATTGATATTCCCAACGCCAACACAATTATCATTGACAAGGCCGATCACTTTGGAGTTGCCGAGCTCTATCAATTACGAGGACGAGGAGGAAGGTGGAATAGGCGCGCCTATTGTTATTTTATTGTGAATAATTTTCATAACCTGCCGGAAGTCACTCGTAAACGTTTACAAGCACTTGTGCAAACATCAGGCTATGGAGGCGGGCTCAAAGTCGCTACAGCAGATTTAGAACAAAGAGGATCGGGCGATGTCATTGGCATCCGCCAATCGGGTCATGTCAGCGCTGTCGGCTTTTATCTCTATTGCCGCATGCTGCGCGAAACTATACAGGCCCTACAAGGCGAAAAAAGTCATTTTCCCATCGAAACTAAACTGGACCACACTTTTGATGCCCGTCTTCCAGAAGAGTATGTCAATGATTTTTCTTTACGCATGCAGCTCTATCAAAAAATTGGACAGGCAAGCAACTTGGAAGAAGTGGAACAAGTTTACTTAGAGATTCTGGATCGCTTTGGAGCTATGGCGCCTGAGCAGGTGGGGTGGCTCTACCACCTTGCCCGTATCAGAGTTCAAGCTGCATCTTTTGGCATAGAAGAAGTTAAATTAACAGAAAAAGAGATGGTCTTGCACAAACAAGGAAAAATCGAAAAATTTGGAATACAAACCTTTAATACAGCCAAAGAGTATGAAGAAAAAGTTATAAAAATCATGAATCTTTGCTCATATTCGGTATAATTTTATTGATTGTAATTATTGAAACCACCTAAACTATGTGAAGATTATTAGATAATATAAAAAATAAAATATTTTAAAGAGATAAAAAAAATGGACATAAATAAATTACACTTCAATACGCTCGTCTATATGGCTACAAATCTCAATCGCAAAGATCTCTTTGCATTTTCTTTAGTTTCTAAAAAATCACTTAGAGTGGCTTATGCTACTTTTAAACAAAAGCTTATAAACGATTATCATTATCACTTAGAACTCAATGAACCTTCTATTAAAATTGCTAAACTAAAATATTCTTTAATTGAAAATTTCCTAAAAATAAAAGATCTAAAACAATTAGATGGAAAAATTTTATCAAATATAGGAGTGATCAAAGAAGAGGATACTCTGTTTCACAAAGTTCGCAAAGCAGGTAATACGTTACTGAGCAACCTATCTCTTCCACAAATTAATTGGAATCAAGGTGTTTATAAAAAGATCCTCTCTTTCCTACACTCTTCTTTAAAGAATTTAATTAAACTCCCAATTGTACAAAATTTTGAAGAGGCCAAACTTTCCAGAAAACAAATGGACAACCTCTGCACTTTAGCACACCAGCTTTCTAAATTCTTCCCTTTAGATGAAACAACAACCGAATTACTTAAAGAAGCTGAAAAGCATGCCGGATTTTCAGACATTACGAAACTCATTATGCCTTATACAAATATCACGACCGCATGTTTTCTTAGAATGAAATATTTACAAGAATCCGAAACTAAACAAACTCATCTCTATATCACAATTGAAAAGGAGACCTACCCCTATCAGTTTATTAGGAAGGAAAACGTTGTCTGTGCCTACAAAGGCGATGTCGCTGTTCCCAATAAAAAACATGAAGAACTTGCTGATAAAGTCTTTTTGATTTTTTCAACATTTTTTCTTTTTCAAAAAGACCTTAAAGTTTACATCGCATCAAAATCTAATGATTTTAGATTAGCAGAGTTTTCAAATAATTCAACAACCATAGAGATCCCTCCTGGACTGAATTTATTTAATTAGGCTTCATTAGAAATCTCCCATCTTATATAATTGCGCTAAACATGAGGTGATCTATGTCAGAAATCAACACAAACGATATCAGAGCAGGAACAAAACTAGAGATCGAGGGACAACCCTTTCTTGTTCTCTCTATTGATTTTGTTAAACCAGGAAAGGGGCAAGCTTTTAACAAAGTACGCATACGCAACTTAATTACAGGACGCACCATTGACAAAACGTTCAAATCCAACGACAAGGTCGATCTAGCCGATATAGAAGAAGAGAGCATGCGCATGCTTTATAAAGAGGGAGATGATGTTGTTTTCATGAATGATGCAAATTACGACCAGGTGCACATCTCCAACAAATGCATTGGCGATAATGTCAAATGGCTCATGGAAGACCAACTGTACGATGTGATCTTCTACAAAGGTAATGCTATTACTATTTCTCCTCCTACATTTATGGAATTGCTCATTACAGAAACAGCTCCGGGTGATAGAGGCAACACAGCTTCCGGGCGCGTCATGAAGCCTGCTATTTTAGAAACGGGAGCAGAAATCTTAGTGCCTATTTTTGTTGAGCAAGATGAAAAAATTAAAGTAGACACTCGCACGAGCGAGTATGTTTCTCGAGTCTCTACTTAAATGAACTCCATTCATTCACTTGTTTCTCATCGCGCTAAAATGCTACGCTCTGTACGCGCTTTTTTTGAAGAGCGCCATGTTTTGGAAGTCGACTGCCCTATTCTTTCGCGCAAAGCATCTGTAGATGCCCACATCGACTTAATTAGCGCTCTTTATAATCAAAAAGAGCGCCTCTATTTGCACTCCTCTCCTGAATACCATATGAAACGCCTCCTTGCGATGGGTTGTGGAGATATCTATCAATTGGGTCATGTCTTTCGCGATGGAGAGTGCGGCTCTTTACATAATCCGGAATTCACCATGATTGAATGGTACCGTATCGGCTTTTCTTTTGAAGAGATGATTGATGAAACCTTACAGATCTGTCATCTTTTTTTAGGAGAAATCCCCTCTACTACTCTTTCCTACCGTGAAGCATTTATTCAATATGCAAAGTTAGATCCCTTCACAGCTTCTTTTTCTGAACTACAAAAACAGGCATGCATCTCTAGTGATGATCGTGACACACTGCTGTGCTCTATCCTCACAGAAAAAGTGGAGCCAAAGCTCCAATCTTTAACAGCCTTGGTCCATTATCCTGCCACTCAAGCAGCTTTGGCTAAAAAAAAAGAGGTCGATGGCTTTTTAGTCGCACAGCGTTTTGAAATCTATTTTAAGGGCGTTGAACTTGCCAATGGCTACCATGAGCTACAAGATCCTATAGAACAAAGAGCACGTTTGATCGCTGCTAATGTTGAGCGCATACAGCTAGGTAAAGAAGAACTTCCTATCGATGATGATTTTTTGGCTGCGCTTGAAAAAGGATTACCTGAATGTTCTGGAGTGGCTGTGGGATTTGATCGTCTTTTAATGTTACAAAGCAATAGCCGAACTTTAGCGGACCACATTTTTTTTGGAAATTATTTCACCCAACCCTGAACAATTGGAAAATGCCTGCCCACAGAAAAGGACTTCTCACTCACTCTAAACGAGGGCGGAGCTTGACGGCGTTTGTATTCGCTTTGATGAATTTTTTTAATCAATCCCCTAACCACTTCCTCATCCAGACTGTATTTTACAGAAATCTCTAGCACAGATAAATGATCAATCACATACCCTTCAATCACTTGATCTATGACTACATAGCTGGGTAAAGAGTCGCTATCTTTTTGATCCAAACGCAGCTCAGCGGACGGCGCTTTATCAATAACAGATTGAGGGATCACCTCATTTTTCTGGTTGACCCAGTAAGAAAGGGAATAAATTTGCTCTTTGGTCAAATCTCCAATCACCCCTACCCCTCCGCATAAATCTCCATAAAGCGTGGAATAGCCCATAGCCATCTCGCTTTTATTGCCCGTACTTAAAACGATGTAGTTAAATTTGTTAGAAAAAGCCATCAGGATCATGCCTCGAATACGCGCTTGTAAATTTTCTTCCGTCACATCAAAAGGCCTTCCCTCAAACAAGGGTTCTAATACATCTAAATAGGCTTGAAAAGGTTTTTCAATGGGAATATTTTTTACTTCTATGTCCAGACATTTAGCAAGCTGTACAGAATCCACCACACTGCCAACGGATGAAAATCTTGACGGCATCATTAAACCGATCACATTTTCATTTCCTAATGCCTGAACCGCAATCACTGCCGTTAAAGCAGAATCAATCCCCCCAGAAAGCCCTATGCACGCTTTTTTAAAACCCGATTTATGCATATAATCACGCAGGCCCAACACTAAAGCTTCAAAAAGTTCTTCCATAGGATCAAAACTAAAAGAAATAGCCTTACTCTTTACAATTGCCATCTTATCTTCTTCAAACGCAGCTGCCACCTGTAAAAGCTCACCTTGCGCACTTATGTGAACACTTCTTCCATCAAAAATTAAGCTATCATTGCCCCCTACCTGATTGCACAGCACCATGGGACAATGCAACATTTTTGCCGCTCTTTGACAAACGATAAGACGTTGCGCCCATTTCTGAGTAGAATAAGGCGAAGCGGAAAGATTGAACAGCCAATCAAGCTTTTCTGCTTGCAAAAGCTCAATGGGGTCCATTGAATAACCCATCTCTTCTCCCCAAATATCTTCACAAATGGTAATGGCTATTTTTTGACCACATAAATTAAAGACTTTCACCTCGTGACCCGACTTAAAATAACGCCGTTCATTAAATACATCATATGTCGGAAGAAGGCATTTATCATAATAGCCTTGCAAAATGCCGTTCATTGCTATAGCTGCACTGATATAGAACTGATTTTTTTCATCTCTTCTAGGCAAGCCAAAAATCACACATAACCCTTCTGTTTGTAGGATAATTTCTTGCGCCGATTTCTCCACCTGCTCCATGAAATGATTATGCAATAAGAGATCTTGCGGTGGGTAGCCTGTAAGAACAAGTTCAGAGAAAAGAAGAAGATCAAAAGATCCCCTTGCTTCATTGATAGCTTGAATGATTTTTTTAGCGTTTCCCTTTACATCTCCCACGATGGGGTTGAGCTGAACTAATTGTATGCGCATAGCAGACCTCTCCTTTAGAGATGGAAGTTAAATAGATGGAAGTTAACCGCAGAGCCGCAGAGAGCGCAGAGGAAACGCAGAGGAAAAGATTAAAATTATCTAAATCACAACAGGCCTCTGCGTTTTCCTCTGCGTTCTTTGCGGCTCTGCGGTTAGTTTCCCCTCTCTCCTCTCTTCTTCCTCTAATTTCCAAAATCATCTAAAACGATATTTTCAGCTGGAACGCCATAATCGTCAAGCAGTTTCATGACACTTTTGTTGTGCAAGGGAGGACCGCACACATAAAAAAGAGATTCTTCGGGTTCAGGCATCTTTTTAAGCTGTCCCTGTTCAAAAGCACGGAAAAGATAGTTTGTACGAACAGGATCCTCTTTCGGCCATCCTTGCGCTATATCCTCTTCCAATGGCTCCGATAGAACAAGATGGTATCTAAAATTAGAAAACTCTTTCTCTAATGCTCTGAAATCTTCTTCGTAAATATTTTCTCTTAAAGAGCGCGCCCCATACCACAGAGCCACTTTGCGTTTGGTTTTTTCAGTTTTAAATAAGTGCATGATATGGCTTCTGCCAAATGAAGAACCCGCCCCTCCAATGAGGAAGATGACCTCTCGATCATCTCGCTTCATAAAAGATTCCCCATAAGGACCTGAAAGCTTTATCGGATCTCCTGCCTTTAATCCAAATGTATAAGAAGAACAAATTCCCCAAGGGATATCTTTTTGCACAACGCCCTTTTGGAAAGGAGGTGTAGCAATGCGTATATTAAATTTCAAAACTTTACCTTCAGCTGGATAGGATGCCACGGAATAAGCTCGAATGATCTCTTGATCGAGATTTGTAAAATCAATGGGGGTATTAAATAAATCGTATTTTTCCCAATCGGGAAAATATTTTTCTTCCATTGTCGCTTTCCAATCACTTGTCTGTGTTTTAAAAGAAGGCACATGGAATTGCAAATAGCCTCCGGAGCGATAAGGAATTTCCTGCGGCACTTCTACAATTAATTCCTTAATAAAAGTAGCCACATTCTCATTGCTTAAAACTCTGCCCTCTATCGTTTTACATTCCAGAGCGCTCTCTTCCACATGCACATGAATATTATGCTTAAGCTTAGATTGACAGGAAAGACGCCAGCCTTGCTTTAATTCATATTTAGCAAAAGTATCGATATCTGTTTGCAGCGGTTCATCCACTCCCTCAAGTACCTGCACGCGACACTGCTTGCATGTGGCCTTGCCTCCGCAAGGAGATGGAATGGGAATACGATGCCCAGTTAAAATAGAAAGCAAAGTGGCTCCCGGAGGGCTGTGAATAGTGAGTTCAGGATCATTATTCACTTTAATTTCGCACTCTTCTCCGGTAATTAATTTAGCCTTAGTAAACAAAATCATCCCGGCGAGCCCCACACCAATTAATACGAAGGCAATGACTGCGATAAGAGTGAGTTCTAAATCTATTCCAAAAAATACCATAACCCCTCATCGGTTCTTATCCTGAAAAATACAGTTCCACCTGTTTATGTTCAATAGGCCGCCTCTCTTGCCCTTTACTTCTTAAATCTTTATAATACACCCAAATAACTTGAAGGTTAATTATTATGAGCACTCATCATCTTGAAATTCACAGCGAGAATATTCTCCCGATCATTAAAAAATGGCTCTATTCAGAGAAAGATATTTTTGTAAGGGAATTAGTTTCTAACGCTTGCGATGCCATCCATAAGCTAAAAATTCTCATCGACTGTAAAGAGGCCGACATAGAAAGCGAGTTTTCTATCCATATCGAGATTAACAAAGAAAAAAAGACTCTGACATTTACCGACACAGGAATCGGCATGAGCGCCGATGAAGTTAAACAATACATTGCCCAAATCGCCTTTTCCGGGGCTGAGGCTTTTGTTGAAAAATACAAAGGCAAAGGTGCCGATAATCAAATTATTGGCCACTTTGGGCTCGGCTTTTATTCCGCTTACATGGTAGCGGATGTGGTAGAAATCGAGACTCTTTCTTATAAAGAAGGTTCTAAAAGCGCGTATTGGAGATGTGATGGCTCTGCAAAATATGAATTGGGGGAAGGGAAACGAGAGACACGCGGAACAGAAATTACGCTGCATTTAGGAAAAGAAAATGAAGAATATTTGGATGAAAATAAAATGCGCGAAGTCTTAGAGCGTTTTTGCCGATTTCTCCCCTATCCTATCTTCCTTGGACAAGAGCGCATTAACTCCCAAGAACCTCTTTGGATTAAACCTACTTCTGAATGTACAAAAGAGGACTATTTGGACTTTTACCGCTATCTCTACCCATACGATGCAGGGCCTCTTTTTTGGGTGCATTTAAATGTAGACTATCCCTTTCATCTTAAGGGAATTCTCTATTTTCCTAAACTCGATAAACAATTTGATCTCAAAAAAAGCACAGTGCATCTCTATTGCAACCGCGTTTTTGTAGCGGATAATTGCAAAGATGTGTTACCAGAATACTTAACAGCATTGCGCGGTGTGATTGATAGTCCCGACATTCCCCTTAATGTTTCACGCAGCACTCTTCAATCAGATCGCACAGTACGGCAATTAGCTACCCACATATCCAAAAAAGTAGCAGAAAGCTTGATCTTGTTATATAAGACAGAGAAGGAGAGATTTTTTCAGTGCTGGAAAGATGTCAGCTTTGTTGTTAAGTTAGGCGCTTTGGAAGATGAAAAGTTTTATGAACGCATCAAAGAGCTCCTTTTATGGAAAACTACCCAGGGAGAATGGATCCATGCGCAGGAGTACATTGAAAGAAACAAAGACAAATTACCTGAAAAAATTATTTATGCCACAGATGAACAGCATAACGTTCCTCTGATAAATCTATTTAGAGAAAAAAATATAGATATTCTCTGTATGGATGCCCCTATTGACCATTATTTAATCAATCATTTGGAACGCCATCTTAAGCCCGTGAAATTTCAACGCTTAGACGGCGCAGTAGAAGAATTGTTGATCCGACAAGAAAAGCCAGCAGTCAATGCCGAGCAGATTGCAAATGCGATTGAAGATCTGTTAAATAGAAGAGAAGAGATAAAAGTAGAGGCCAAAAGCCTATCTAACGTCCAGATTCCCGCTCTATTGATCGTGGAAGAAAACCAAAGGCGGCTCAAAGAGTATATGCGCCTGATGGGATCAGAGGGAAGTATGAAAACTGAGCAGACGCTTGTTGTTAACACCAACAACCCTCTTATTTGTGCGATTGAAAAATTAAAAGATAAAGACAAAGAGCTGGCAAAGGAACTAGTGGATGGCGTGTATGAGCTCTCCCAACTCTCTCAAAGAGAAATTGAGCCGCAAGCCATCAATACCTTTATAGAGCGCACGGCTCGTTTGATGGAAAAATTAGCCATTATGGCAGGAGAACAATAAAACATGTACAAGTTCATCCTAGGCATTGCTCTATGTTTGTTTCCCTTATGCTTTGCAGCCGAAGTAGGAGAGCCGGAAGCACTCTATTTAACATGGAGTGGCGACCCTCGTACCACAATGCTGGTTTCTTGGATTACATTAGGCCAGGAATGCAATGGCTCCATTGTGAATTATCAAAAGATAGGGGATCATAAGTGGCTGCAAGCAGGGGGAACGGCCATTCCAATACCTGAGGGGTTTGATGAATACTTTCTTCATCAAGTAGAGATTACAAATCTTCATCCCAATACCGACTATCGATTCCGCGCAGGCTGTGAAGCAAAGGTCTACACCTTTCGCACTATGCCTAAAAACCACACTCAACCCATTCGCTTTGTAGTGGGAGGCGATATTTACCACGACAGCATAGAAGCTATGGAAGAAACTACACGTCATGCAGCTCTTTATAGTCCTAGCTTTGCCTTATTAGGCGGGGATCTTGCCTATTCTGCTGATAAAGACACAAGACGGCCGGATGATTTTAAACGCTATCTCACCTTTCTTAAGATGTGGAAGCAAACAATGATCACTCAAAGAGGCCATATGGTGCCTATTTTAGCCACCACAAGCAATGAAGATACTAAAGGACGCTATAATCGCACTAAAGCTGATGCCCCCATCTTTTACACCTTATTTCGCAGAGGGGGACAAGAAGAGGCTTATAGGGTAGTGGATTTTGGAAGTTATATGAGCATTTGGCTTCTCGATTCCGGCCATACCAATCCAATAGCTGGCAAGCAGACAGATTGGCTGCGTGCCACAATGAGCGAAAGGCGCAACGTTCCCCTCAAATATGCTATTTACCACGTTCCTTCCTACCCGTCTACTCGTAAAAAAAATGAAGAGGTCTCTTCTCTTATGCGCAATAACTGGCTGCCCATTTTTGAAGAATTTGGCGTTAAAGTGGGATTTGAACATCACGATCATGCCTATAAGAGAACTTTCAAAATTAAAAATGGCAAAAAGAATGAATCTGGCCCTTTCTATATGGGCGATGGCGGGTGGGGGGTGAGCAATCCCAGAAAACCAATGGATCCCTCCCAAGAGTGGTACTTAGTAAAAACAGCACAAAAACGCCATTTTATTGTAGCGACAGTACGTGATAAGATCCAAACCTACCAAGCAGTAGACCACATGGGCGTTGTCTTTGATGAAGTGCGCGAAGAATCTGAATAAGAGAAGGAAAGAGAGGGAAGGGGAAGAGAAAAGAAGAGTTAACCGCAGAGCCGCAAAGAGCGCAGAGCAAACGCAGAGGAAGAGTGGGGGTAGGAGAGAAGCAATTCAACACAAAGAGTCTGAATCGAAAAGTATGGGAGATTAACCGCAAACCCAAAGAGAAGCCTTTATAAACCTAAAAATCTTCCTCTGCGATTCCTCTGCGTACTTTGCGGCTCTGCGGTTAACTTCCCTCTCTCTAGCAACTCCCGTTCTCTCCCCTACTCTGACTCTTCGGGGCCCGAAGCAGGCGCCATAACCTCTGAAATGGCGCCTTTAAGCACCTCTATTTTAGAGCCATCCACCATTTTAAGAATCACCGTTGTTTCCTTAATACTATTGACTATTCCAATAATTCCCATAGCCAATACTCTATCGCCCTTTTTAAGCTGGCTGCGCTGCTCTTCTTGCGCTTTACGTCGTTTTTGCTCTGGCCTCCACATAATGAAGTAAAAGAAAACAATCGCCAAGCCAAATAAGAAAAACATCTGGATAAATTCTCCTTTTTGAGAAGGAGGAGCATCCTCCTGACCAAAAAGAGTTGCCACGCTCAAAATAAACGCTGATACGGGAAATAACACTTTTTTCATTATCTCTTCCTTGTTTTGTAACATTTAAAAACAACACGGTTATACACCAACTCCCTCTGTTAAGTCAACACGCAAGTCAACGCCTATTGCTAATTATAAAATAATACAATTATAATAATTATTATATAAACAACATCATGGTATTAATATGACTCATGAAGTAAACAATAATTCTTTTGGTTTTGAAACTTCAAAATTTCATTCTACTTTTTCTCATAAAGAAGAAATAGGGGAAGTTGAAGGATGCATTCGGGAAAACGTCACTAAAGAGCCCTCTAATGCTTATGTGCAAAGAAATATCCGCAAAGTTGTGGGCTATATTCCCGTATTAGGCATATTTGCAGGCATAGGCACCATTAAAGAGTCGGTAAATTATAAAGATCAACCCTATAAGGCATTGCATATTTTACGCGCAGCTGCACAGATTATAGGACTTGGATCCCTATTTCTCATTCCCGACCTTGCTAAAACTTACTTTAATTACCGCCAAGTCCGAAAAGAAGAAAATAATCTAAATCTCCTAGGCAATGATGAGGGTGAAATAAAAGAAAAAAATTTTAATTCTGAGGAAATTGAATCTATAAAATCAATAAAAGTTAGCGATTTCTTCGACAAAGGCAAGATTCTTTCTATTCCTAAAAAGCAACTTACCGATAAAAACGAGAAGTTAAACCCGGCATGGTTAAAGCAGGCTATCTTATTTTACGGCGCCAACTTTCTTTCCGTTAAAAGAAGTCAAATAAAATATTTAAAACCAGAGCAAGCGATTGAAACAGAGAAATCTTTAAAAGAGGTGCTGAAAAAACTTTTTTCTAGCAACGAGTTTAAAAAGTATGAAAAGGCAATCGAACGTGCAAAAGACGAGGAGACAATAAATAGCCTGACTAAGGAGTTTTACAACAAAGTTCTCCCCAAATATTTTAATGAGAATTTAAATCAACAAGAAGCGCTCGACCTTAATCAAAAAGTAACACTTTGAAAAAAAAATTAAGGGTAAATAGCACAAACTCTTCTGTAAAATTCCTCGAAAGTTTCCTCTTGGATTGCTTTGCGCATCTGCTGCATGAAATCCAAATAGAAAGCCAGATTATGCATTGAAACTAATGTCAGTCCTGTAATTTCATCCACATTCAATAAATGACGAATATAGGCCTTAGAAAATTGGCTGGCGTAGCATTGAGTTTGCGCATCTAAAGCAGAAAAATCATCAGCATATTTGCCCGCTTTAATCGTAATTTTACCCTGCCAGGTAAAAGCTGTTCCGTTGCGCGCATTTCGGGTAGGCATCACGCAGTCAAAAAGATCAATCCCGCGTCTAACCGCTTCTATTAAATTGCGCGGTGTGCCCACCCCCATTAAATAGCGCGGTTTTTCTTTGGGCAAATAGGGCTCCACCTCTTCAATCATCGCATACATCAGATCTGCAGGCTCTCCAACAGACAATCCGCCAATGGCATACCCAGGCAGATCTAACTTAGCTAACGTTTCAGCTGAAAAACGCCGCTGTTCTGGATAGACGCTTCCCTGTACGATTCCAAAAAGTGCCTGGTGTTCTTGAAGTGGATAGTCTGCGCACATCTGCGCCCAGCGATGCGTTCGCTCCAAAGCTTTCTCACTTTCTTCAGGTTTGCAAGGATAAGGCGTGCACTCATCAAAAGCCATGACAATATCAGAACCAATGACCTTTTGAATTTCCATGCTCTCTTTAGGCCCTAAAAAATGACGGCTGCCATCAATATGCGACTGAAAATAGACCCCCTCCTGCGCGATCTTATTTAACTTTGAGAGAGAAAAAACCTGAAAACCGCCTGAATCGGTTAAAATAGGACGCTCCCACCCCATAAAGCGGTGCAATCCCCCTGCTTTTTTTAGAATTTCTACCCCAGGACGCAGCATCAAATGGTAGGTATTGCCTAAAATAATCTGCGCACCAATCTCTTCTAACTGGCGATTAAGAAGGGTCTTCACTGCCCCTCTTGTTCCTACCGGCATAAAAATAGGCGTTTCAATAGGACCATGTGCCGTTTCAATCACACCTGTACGCGCTTTAGTTTGAGAATCGCTTTTGTTTATCGTAAACTTCATTTTGTTTCCAAATTTTTCAATAGAATAAAGCATTAAAGAAAAGAGTGCAAACAAAGAGGTGGAAAAACAGAAGAAGAAGAACAGATAGGCAGGATAACTATACTTCATAAGAAAAACATAATCCTATCTTTCTTTATTTTAAAAAAGAGAGAGAGAAGTTAAATCCTTAATAAGCATAGTTATCCTGCCCATCCTGCCGGCGTTAGCCGATCCTGCCCATCCCATACGCATCAGGCTAACTCTTGCAGCCCTTCAGGCTGCGATACCTAACCCATTCATACCCAGGGCGTTGCCCTGGGCTGTTGCAATTATAGCCTTACA
>CALBHK010000270.1 GCA_937894565.1 uncultured Chlamydiae bacterium | reverse complement strand
TCTTCGTTGTTTATTTCTTCGTTGTTTATTTCTTCGTTGTTTATTTCTTCGTTGTGTGTTCCTTCGTTGTGTGTTCCTTCGTTGTGGGTTCCTTCGTTGTGGGTTTCATTTTGGTTGTTGTTTTGCTTTTTTTTGCAGATGCAGTTATTAACGATAGCGTTTAAAATATCTTTAATAATTAGAGTGATCAGTGTTGCAATAGGGACAATGAGAGAAGACCCCATGGCTAAAGCAAGGCCACCAACTGTTATCAATGTAAAAGTTCTTTTTAAAAAATAAGCAGCAGCTTGCCACTTCTTGCTTTCCTGACATTTTGTTCTTAATACTTTTTTGATGAAGAGGTCGGCAATAAAGTCTGAGGCCAAGGCAATGACAATAGAGCCGCCCAGAAGAGCCTTATTTTCTAGTAGGGTGGAGAGAGATTTAGCACCCAATTCTGCAGCTGTTGGTATTTGAGAAATAGAATAAAAAGAGTGACCAACTTTAGCCATCACAGCAACTATGGCTATACCGGTGCCTGTAGCTATGGATATGCAGAAGTTTTTAATGCAAGCTGTTCTATTCATATTATTGATCTCTCAAATCTAATTTCCGCTAATTATTGTTCGTGAAGATTAAGAATAGATAAATTTAGAAAAAATTAGAGAAAATGATTCGGTGAAATTGGGAGAGAAAAAATAACAGGATGAGTAGGATCGCCTTCGGCGGCAGGATAAAGACAAGTAATAAGTAGATGAAATAAAATAAAAATTCTATTTTTTTGTTTTTTAGAAAAAAGATAATTTTATCCCAAATGTCTTTATCCTGCCGCCGAAGGCGATCCTACTCATCCTGTTATTTTTTCCCCCATATTGTCCTCTCACTCCTGTCATTCTTCTTAGGGGATGGGGTTCCACTTCATGGGCATGTAAACACCTGGCACTTTTTTATAAATCCAGGGATCATTGTTCTCTCTCATCAGACGATCGCATCCATAGGTCACTCCCACAAAAAATCCATAATTTTCCATGGCATCCAATGTATATTGCGAACTATTGGGTTTAAAATGGCTGCGGGGACCATCTGCTGGGCTAATGACATTTTTATGAAAGCGAATACAGGCAGTTCCTGCACGAGCTAAAAGGCTTTTTGAAGAGGGCTCGGTTTGTATCCAAGTTTTTTGAGGGCCATAGGCGATGCAGGCATCTTGTCCCCATGGCTCCTCTGCTAAGAGAAAAAATGGAATTACGGCTAAAAACAGAATTTTATTCAGCATTAGCAGGTTCAATTTTTTTCTTACGTGGTGAGCGTTCTTTTTTTTCTTTTACAGGAACTTCTGTAGATTCCTTAGGTCTCTTTGTGATGATGAGCTTTTTTTCATCTGAAGTGATATCAAATTCCTGAGCCTCATCTGGATGCTGCAGCAGATCTTCTGTAAGCCCATCTACAAGATGATCCTGGATGGTACGACGTAAAGGCCTTGCTCCATATTGAGGGCGGTAACCTTGTTCAATGAGGAAGAGCTTTGCTTTTTCATCCAGATGGATAGTCACATCATGGATTTTAAGCCGTTTTTCTACTTTCTCAACTTCCAGGTTAACAACTTGGATGAGATCTATTTTAGATAGAGGATGGAAGACGACAATATCATCCAATCGATTAAGAAATTCTGGGCGAAAACGCTTATTCACCTCTTCTTTGATGCGCCTTTCCATTGTTTCAAAATCGATGTGCGAATCAGAAGTTCCAAATCCAATTTCAGCTCCGGGACGAATGAGGTCAGCGCCTACGTTTGATGTTAAAATCACAATTGTGTTTTTAAAATCGATTTTCAATCCATTAGAATCGGTCAATCTACCCTCTTCAAAAATT